>NZ_AUAR01000006.1 GCF_000428825.1 Desulfomicrobium escambiense DSM 10707
AGGGTGCGGCCATAATAGCCGCTGCGATAGCCCAGACGGCCCTCTGTGCGCTCACCCTTGGATGCTCCAAGGGCTGCGTCCATCTCGGCCTCCAACGTTTGCTGGACAACCGCACGCACGAGTTCCTTCAAAACATCCTGTTCGCCTTCAAGAAGCCCTTTCAGTTCAGACGACGATAGAATAGAATTCTTCCTGACCATGGCAGACTCCTCCCGGAGTTGTGGATTGGTGGTACAACCCACACATGCCATGGTCTTTCTTTTTGCTGAAGATCCCGCACACTACCCCGTCTCCCTCGCCAGGGGGGATGCGACATTACGTCACACAGCTCCTTCTCATGCGGGCAAACAGTTCTGTTGCCGGAAAATCGAGACAAACCGCAAGACCACTCTCACGTCGTCCTTCTTGCCAAACAAGGACACTGCAGCTACGTGAGTTGATAGTAAACCCGGGAGTGGCTTATGATACCGTTTCTTGCTTCATGGAAATTTCTGAAGTCGTGGCAGAAAGTCCTGATTTCAATCTTCAGTTGCCTTGCATTGTACGCTGCGTTCGGTTTTTTTCTTCTCCCCCCGATTGTCCGATACGTTCTTGTGGAAAAGGTTTCCCCGGCACTGCACCGTTCTGTTGACGCTCGAGAAATCCGCTTCAATCCCTTCACGCTGACTGCCGACATCACGGGTTTCACCATCGCTGAAAAGGATGACGATGGCCAGTTCGTGGCCTTCGACGCCCTGCACGCCGACCTCGAGCTCAGCTCTCTGATTCGCCTGGCCATCGTCGTGCGCGACCTGAAACTGGACGGTCCGCGCATCAATATCCGCCTCGACGGGGAAGGCCGCACCAACTTCGCAGATCTGCAGGGCGACACGCAGGAGACAGGCTCCGAAAAATCCGCGCCCCTCATCGTGCCCCTGATCATCGAGCCCATCTCCATCGGCAACGGCACCATCATCTTCGAGGACCAGGCCCGGGGCGTGACGCATGTCGTCGATGAAATCAATTTCCTGGTGCCCCAGTTCTCCTCGCGCAAGAAGGACTGGACGACCTTCATGACCCCGACCCTGTCCTTCCGGGCCAACGGAGCTCCGTTCAACCTCGAAGGCAAGACCATCCCCTTCGACGATTCCCTGAAGACCGAGTTCGAACTGAACGTCATGGACCTCGGCCTGCCCCAGTACTGGGCGTACGCACTGGCCAACGAAAACCTCCAGTTGGCCAAGGGAACCTTGAGCCTCGAAAACAAGCTCGTCTTCGAGCGGCACGAGGACAGTTTGCCGACCTTTTCCCTGCAGGGCACCGTCACCGGGCGCGACATCGAACTGACGGACAACGGGGAACCCGTCCTCTCGGCGGCCAGCACGGAAATCGTCCTGGACGACATCTCCATCCTGAACCTTGAGCTCGGACTGCGCTCCGTCAGCCTGGAAAGCCCGTTCATCAAGCTCGTGCGCAAAAAGGACGGCAGCCTGAACTGGATGGGCTACTTCACCCGCGAGCCGGCCCCGTCAAACGCGACAGCGGCAAACGGCAGCGTGTCGCCGAAAGCGGAAAACGCCACCGCGGGAACCGAAATCGCGGCAGCCGGAATGGGGAACGCCACGCAAGCCACGGCCAACGCGACCGCGCAGGCGGGCAACGCCACTGCCGCCGAAACTGCGCAACAGCCAGCCAGGACTCTGCTCCTGCAGATTCCCGAAGTGCGGCTCACGGACGGCCGTGTCCTGTTCAGGGACGAGACCATGCCCACCCCCTTCACCAAGGAAGTGCAGAAGCTTGACGTGACCGTCACCGACCTGAGCACGGCCGCCAACGCGACCACCCAGGCGGCGGTGCGGGCCCTGACGGCCGACGGCGAGGAGATCGGCGTGGAAGGGTCCTTCTCCGTCTCACCCATTCAGGCCAAGGCCCGCGTCGAGGCGCGCAATCTCGACATCCCCTCCTACTCGCCCTTCTTCCGGGACGCCCTACCCATGACCCTGGCCGCGGCCAAGGCCGACGCTTCCGTAAACCTGATCCTGGACACCGCCAGCGCCGCCCCGCGCCTGGAAAATTCCAGGGTCGAGGTGCGCGGGCTGGCCCTCAAGGCCAAGGGCGACGCGGGCGACGTGCAACTCGGCAAGACGGCTTTGGACGGCATCTTCGTCGACATGGCCGGGCGCGAGGTCCGTACGGGCGTCCTCACCCTGGCCGACGCATCCGTAACCACGGGCGTGGACGCCGCAGGCCGCGCGACCCTCGTGGCCGCCCTGGCCGCGCCCTCGACATCGGCCCCGACCAAGCCGGCCGGCAACGCCGCGACGAGCGTTGCGCCGGCCTGGAAAATCGCGAGCGGCGGAGCGGCCGTGTCCGATGTCCGCCTGCTGCTGTCCGGAAAGAAGGATGCCCCGATCCGCGTTAGCGCCCTGAAGGTCGGCCCCGTGAACGTGGACACGGCAAAGACGGCCGTGACCGTCGGCCCAGTGGACCTGTCGCTGAACCTCGACGTCGTCCGCGAGAAGGACGGGGCCATCGACCTGGCCAAGCTTTTCGCCCCGCAGGAATCCGCCTCCGGCAAGCCTGCGCCCAAGAGCTCCTCCCCGGCCTGGAGCGTTGCCGTGGAACAGTTCTCCCTGTCCGGGTCCGGCGTCTCCCTCACGGACCAGACCCTTGCCCAACCCTCGCACTTGGAGGTGGACCAGATATCCGTCCTGACGAAAAACCTGTCCACGGACTTGGCCAAGGCCATCCCCCTGACCCTGTCCTGCCGCGTGGAGGAAACCGGGACCATCAAGGCGAGCGGCGACATCGTGCCCTCGACCATGATCACCAAAGGGACCATCGATCTCTCCCGCATCCCCCTGTCCGTGGCCTCGGCCTACGTGGCCGACGCAGCCTCGGTGGATATCCCGTCCGGACGGCTCGGCGGCAAGCTGAACTGGCGCATGGGCGGCAAGGGCAAGGACCAGCTCTCCGGCTCCCTGAGAATCGATGACCTTCGCGTCACGGAAGGCCGGTCGAAAGCGGAAATCCTCGGCTTCAAGGCCCTGGACGTCTCGCAACTCGCCCTGCAGCTCTCACCGCTGGCCCTGAGCATCCGGGAAGTGGAACTCGTGGAGCCGCGCGCAGGTTTCGTCATCGACGCCCAGGGCCGCACCACCCTGGACCGCATCGCGCCGCCTTCAAAGAAACCCGCCAAGACGCAGCCGCAGAAGGCGGAAAAGTCCGAAGGCCTCACGTCCCTGGACATCGCGAGCTTCGCGCTCAAACAGGGCCGCTTCACCTTCGCCGACCAGACTCTCTCGCCGCAGTTTGCCTCCGTCGTCTCCCCGGTGGACCTTAACGTGCGCGGCATCTCCCTCGACCCGCAGAAACGGGCGGAGCTCGAACTCTCCGCGGTCGTGGACGGCTCGGCGGCCGTCAACGCCTCCGGCTGGATCAGCCCCCTGAAGGACCCGGTTCAAACCAACAGCACCGTGACGCTGCGCAACCTCGACCTGGTCGGCCTCTCGCCCTACTCCGCGAAATTCATCGCCTACCCCGTGGCCCAGGGCCAGCTCGACTGGGACATGAATGTCAGCACCGACGGCAGTAACCTGGCCATGCGCAACGCCATCAAGGCCCGCCGGCTCGAACTCGGCGACAAGGTCGAATCGCCCGACGCGGCCGACGTGCCGGTCAAGCTGGGCCTGGCCCTGCTGCGGGACATGTCCGGCAACATCGCCATCAACCTCCCGGTCAAGGGCGACCTGAACGACCCGCAGTTCAGCATCGGCGGCATCGTCATGCAGGCTTTCCTGGGGCTTATCGTCAAGGCCGTGGCCTCGCCCTTCACCCTGCTGGCGAGCCTGGTGCCCGAGGGCGCGGGAGACGTGAGCAAGCTGGCCTTCCCTGCCGGGCTGGCCACCCCGTCCGAGGAAACCACGAAGGGAATACAGGCCCTGGCCGACATCCTGAAGCAGCGCCCGGGTCTGAGCATCTCCATCGTCGGGCGCGCCGACCCGGTGGCGGACCGGAAGGCCATGGCCGACAGACAATTCCGGCGCAAGCTGCAGGTCATCAAGTACGACGACCTGTCGCGCAAAGAGCGCGAGCAAACCGTGCCGGAGGAACTGGAGATCACGGACGAGGAGTATGCGGACCTGCTCTGGGAGGCCTACAAGGACGAACCCGTCGAGAAGGAGAAGAACGCCATCGGCATGCACAGGGAGGTTTCGCGCGAGGTGCAGGAAGCCAAGCTGCGCGAACTCATAAGCGTCACCGACGAGGATCTCGTCAGCCTGGCTGCGAGCCGCGCCGAATTCGTCAAGAACCAACTCGTACAGGTTCTCGGCGTGGAGGCCGGACGGGTGTTCATGGGCGGCTCCGGACCGCAGGCCCTGTCCGGCGGCACCGAGGTGACGGTGGAGATCAAAAGCTAGGGCCGAAGCGCTCAGGCTTCGAGGATGACTACGGCCACGGCGTTGTCGCGGCCGTGGGAGATGGAGAGGTGGGCGCGTGCCGCCCCCAGTTCGCGGAACCTGGCCTGTGCGGCGTTGTGGAAATGGATGGTCGGCTTGCCGAGGTCGTCGGAGCGCACCTCGATGTCCTGAAAGGTGACGCCCTGGCTGAAGCCCGTGCCCAGGGCCTTGGACGCGGCCTCCTTGGCCGCGAAGCGCGAAGCCAGGAAAGGGACGGCGTTGCCGGGCATGGCCGAGGATTCGGCCGCAGTGAGGATGCGGGCACAGAACTTCCCGCCGAACCTTTCATAGGAACGCGCGATCCTGTCCAGCTCCGCGATGTCGATGCCCACGCCGATGATCATGCCCCAAGCCGCCGATGTCTGCCCCGGGTCTCCGGGGTCATTGCCAGGAAAAAAAGCCAGACGGGCCGAACCCGTCTGGCTTTGTCATGCCATGGTTTCAAACCGTCCCAACTCAAAAAGGGGCGTCGTCCATGCCGCTGGCCTCGGACGGGAAGGCCGGGCCGAGATCTTCCTCGTAGCCCATGTTGCCGCCCTGGGCCGGGGCTTGGCCGCGCTGCTGATACTGCGGAGCCGGGGCGTAGCCGCCTTCGGACTGGCGGGAGTCTAGGCCGAGCACGCGGTCGGCCTTGATCTCGGTCGTGTATTTCTCGGCGCCGTCCTTGTCGGTCCACTTGCGGGTCTCGAGCTTGCCCTCGATGTACACGAGGCGGCCCTTGGACAGGTAGTTGCCGCAGAACTCGGCCTGCTTGCCCCAGACCACGATGCGGTGCCACTCGGTCTTCTCGACCTTCTGGCCGTCCTTGCTCGTGTAGGACTCGTCGGTGGCGACGGAGAAGTTGGCCACCGGCTGTCCCGAGGGGGTGTAGCGCATTTCTGGGTCGCGGCCCAGACGGCCGATCAAAATCACCTTGTTCAGACTCCCTGCCATGTCGTCTCCTCGTATGTTGTCGGCCGCCTACGGTTTGGCGACCCGCTTTTCCAGTTCGCCGAGGCCTTCCTCGATCCGGTCCGTGGCCTGATTGGCGGCCTGCGGATCCCAGTCGGCCAGTCGGGCCTGCATGTCCTTGACGTCCTTCACGACCCTGGGCAGCCCCTCTTCCAGGAGCCTGCGGACCTCGTCGGGAACGTCCCCGAACTGATACAGGTCATCGAGAGCCCTGACAAGTTCGAGGACACCCTTCATCTCGTGCGGGAACCCGGGCGTGTTGTCCTCGAAGGCCAGTTTCCACAGTAAGGGCCAGGCCTTACGGACATCATCCTCTGCATACGTATAGGCCAGGACGCGGACCTGCAGCACCCTGCCCATCAGTCCCGCTCCTCCCACTCGCTCTGGATGCGGCTGACGACCTCCTGGATCTGGCCCAGCTGGCTCTCGGGACAGACGCCGATGAGGGGGGCGTCGCGGTCCACGGAGTCGTTGGTCTCGAAGTAGACCGCGTAGATGATGCCGCCGGGACCGGCGTAACGCACCGAGGTTTCGCGCTTCATACGCGAGAGGATGAACAGTTCCATGCCGTCCTCGACGTGCACGGTCTGGCTGCCCTTGGTCTTGATCTTGATGTCCACTTCCGGGAAGAAGTAGTACTTGCCCTTCTCCGGCGCCAGGAAGAGGGACAGGGAGCGGCGCAGGATGCGGGCGATGACCTCCTCCTTGGTCAGGAAGTGGCGTATGGTCATGAGCTCCTGGCCGGCTTGCACGAACTGGCCGTTCCGCACGTCGCCCAGGAACATGACCTCGCCCTTCTGCGGGGCGTTGATGGGGCGCTTGACCTGCTCGCGTTCGAGCCTGGCCAGAAGCGTGCCCGGCACCTCCTTCCAGGTGCCGCCGGGGCCGACCACGCGCACCCCGGGCTCGCTGGCCACGAACTCCACCTTGCCGCTGTGGGGCGCCCGGATGACGATCTTCTCGTAGGGCTCCTCGCGCAGCTCACGAAGCAATTCTTTGACGTCTATCACGTACGACTCCTATCGGTAGTAAAGGTTGCGGCCGCCCATGGTCTGCAGGGACTGCACGAGGTTCCCGCGGATCTCGCGGCGGTCCCAGATGCCCTGGATGTGCCCGCGCGACAGGGCCTGGAAGGCGTTATGGTAGTTGGGCGGGATGTCCAGGCCGGTGGTCTCCTTGATGACGCCGGGGCCGGCGAAGCCGATGTTGGCCGAGCGCACGGCGAACTGGTACGGCGAGCAGCCCAGGAAGCTGGCTACGGGTCCGGCGTAGGAGTTGGTGTCGTAGAGGACCAGGTACAGGCCGCCGGCCTCGGTGTAGCGGCGCACGGCCAGGGTGCAGCGCGGCATCTGGATGACGCCGTTGACGCCTTCCTGGATGCGGATGCCCGCCGTGCCATGCACGTAGGACAGGAAGGGCAGCTGCTTCTTGCGCGCCCGCTCCATGGCCCGGATGAACTTCTCGCCCTCGGCCGCACCGACGCTGCCGCCGCGGAAGGCGCCCATGAACATGGCGACCATGACCGTGGTACCCTCAATGCGGGCCTCGAAGGTCATGCAGCCGCACTTGTGGCCCGTCTTGCGCTTGGCCTCGTCGAGCTTGAGATCGAAGCCCTCGAACTTGAGAGGGTTGGTGGACTCGATCTCCGTGAAGAGCTCGTAGATGGAGCCCGGATCGAAGATGTTGTGCAGGTACCACTGGTATTCCATGGGGAAGTGGTGGCCGCAGAAGCTGCACACGCCGGCCCACTCGCCGAAGAGGTCCGGGGCCCACTGGTCCAGGCAACCGTGCACGGCGGCGTTGGGACAGGGCAAGGCGCGATCCAGCTTGGCCTGGGGGCTGACGTACTGCCACTTGCCGCTGTTCTGGGCACCATCGTCCCAAACCGACAGGGAGGTCAGACCGGCCTTGTCCACGTCCTTCTTGTCCTTGCCGAAGGACAGCTTGGACGTGATGGCGTTCCAAAGCTTCGTCGAGCGCCCGACCACGACCTGCATCTCGGCGTGCATGTCCTCGGCCAGCTCCGTGACCTTCTTGTGCTGCTTCCCGAAGAGGTCGTAGCGGAAGTAGGAATAGAGGGAGGAGAAGAGTTCGCTGGTCCACTCGCTGCCGCGGCTGAACCAGTGGCGCTTGTCGAGGTAGGCGTGCTGGGCCATGCGACGGAACTTCATGTAGCGCGTCCAGAGCAGGCGCTCCTTGGCGCGGGTATTGAGGCTCCAGCGCACGTACACGTCGGCGCCCTTGTGGCGCTTCAGGGCGATGGAACGGAAGAGGCGCATGCCGCTGACGTTCAGCACGATCTCGTCCGTGGAGGCGATGACGGATTTGCGCAGCTTGCGGAAGAAGTCGTAGTGCTCGGGCCGGGCGCCAAGCTCCGGCTCATTGATCTTCCAGTCGATGTAGCCGTTGGCGCGGTTGTCGTCGGCCGTGATCTTGAGCTGCTTGGCGCAGTGCTCGATGAGCTTCGCCTCCGCGCGCTGCCCGCCGCGCAGGCGCCCTTCAATGGCCGCCGCGCCCTCTGGCGAGATGACCGAGTAGTAGCCGTGGGACATCATGATGCGCGTGTCGGCCAGGCCGATGGCCTCGGCGCCGCCGGAGCCGCCCTCGGAGATGACGGCCACGATGGGCACCTTGAGCCCGGCCATCTCGTAGAGGTTCTTGGCGATCTGCTGCGCCGCCCCGGGGTAGTCCTCGATGGGGTAGGAGCCCGGCGTGAAGATATAGGTATGGATCGGGATGTTCTCGGTCTCGGCGACCTTCATGTAGTGCAGGGCCTTGGCGTTGCCCCAGGGCTTGACGGAGCCGCCGTTGCGGAACTCCTGCCCGTGCCCCTTCTCCTGGCCAATGACCATGACGGCCTGGTTGTGGACCTTCTTGCCGCGGCGGCGGGTGATGTAGGCGCGGGCGATGAGCATGCTCGGGTCGATGCTGTAGTCGTCCTGGCCTCCGATCTCGGTGTAGTTGTCGTAGACGTTCTCGAGGATGTCCTTGAGGCAGATGCGTTGGGGGTGGCGCACGATGCGCACCTTGTTCATGGGCGTCAGCTCGCGTTCGAGCTTCTTCTCCAGGAACTTGAACAGCTCCTCCAGGGTCTCCAGCTGGCGGATGGCCTCCTGCTTGGGCAGGCCGGGCTCGCGGGCCACGTATTCGCCGAGCTTGGCCTCCAGCATGGCCACGTTGGCGTTCTCGTCGGGTCCGAATATGTCCAGAATGTACTTCAGGCGGTCCCGAAGCTCCTGTATGCGTTTTTCTATATCCATAATGAGTGCGCGAATGCCTCGCAGGCTTGGGTTATGCCGGAATTTCCGGCGTCGCTTGAGCGCTTAATCAGTTTCCGGCGCGGTCGAAATCAGGGCGCGATGCGGTGCCCTAGAACGCCAGGATGGTTTCGGTCTTGCGCTTCAGGAAGTCGATGTTGGACTTCAGGGCCTCGCCCGAGGCGTTGACGCCTTCGAGCTTCAGGGCGTTCAGGAACTCGACGCCCCTGGCCTTGGCCTCGGCCAGATCCTTGCCCCAGATGATGGCCAGGGCCAGGTTGGGGTCGAAGTCCGTGGGGATCTCGTACTCGCGGTCCGTGGGCACCTGGCTGTGCAACTTGAGCCATTCCTGCTCGGGCCAGCCGAAGGAGGTGATGCGGCCGACCCACGGGGCGAACTTGTTGTCCGGGTCCTCGGCGATGATGCGGTATTCGATGCCCACGCCGTTCAGGGCGATGTCCTTCTGGGAATAGCCCAGGGGTGCGCCCAGACCCACCCGGATCTGCTCGGCGATGAGGTCCACGTCGCCCTTGCCCTTGATGGTCGCGATGCGGGCGGAAACGCCGTTCTCGACCTGGATGCGCGTGTTGACCTCCATCAGGAACGGCTGGCCCGTGGGGCTGACGATCCATTCCCAGGTGCCGACGTTGTCGTACCCGGCCTCGCGGGCCATGCGCAGGGAGTATTCGGTGATGTCTTCGAGGACCTTCTTGGCGTCGAAGGCGTAGCGCAGGGAGGACGGGTCGAAGCCGGGCGCGACCTCGATGCGCTTCTGGTGGCCCAGGGACTGGACCGAACAGTTGCGGGTGCCGAAGTGGACCGGATTCTGGCCGGTGCGGTCGGACACGACCTGCACTTCCAGGTGGTTGAAGTCGAAGATGCGCTGTTCGATGAGCACGCCCTCGTCGCGGAACTGGCGCTTGGCGTAGTTCTTGATGCGCCGCAGGGTGCTGCGGAACTTGTCGAGGTCAGCCACCTCCTCGATGCCCATACCGCCGCCGCCGGCCGAGGCCTTGACCAGGATGACGGGGTTGTTGATCCCCTGATCCTTCTGGAAATCGAAGAGGGACTTGGCGATGTGCTCGGCCTCGAGGTCGTCGGTCACGGGCTTGTCCGAGCCGGGCACCGTCGGCACGCCGAGCTTGCGGGCCAGGCGCTTGGTGTTGATCTTGTCGCCGAGCTCGCGGATGACCTGCCAGGAGGGTCCGATGAAGATGAGCTTGCGCTCGCGCTGCACCACGCGGCGGGCGAAGCGATAGTCCTCGGCGAAGAAGCCGTAGCCGGGGTGAATGGCGGTGGCGCCGGCCTGGTCGGCCACGGCGAAGATTTCGTTGGCGTCGAGATAGGAACTGACCCGGTACAGGGACTCCTCGCCACCGAGCTTGCGGGCCAGGACGCAGTGCTCGCTGTGCCTGTCGGGCTCGGTGAAGAGCGCCACGAAGGCATGGCCCAGCTTGCGGCAGGCCTGCATGATGCGGATGGCGATCTCACCGCGGTTGGCGATGAGAATCTTATGTTGTCTGGGTTCGCTTGAGTTCTTCATGTCTGCAAGAGCCTTTTTCCTCGGATGGTCTGTTGGGCGTTGATTAAAGGGCGGAAATCCGCCACAAGGCCGGACCCGCTTATATGCATAATCGCATCGGAGCAAGCCTTGCGGGCCATGTTTCCCCCGGTGGACGGGCCGCGAGGCGCCAGGCAGGCAGTTTTGACAAGGAGTTGCAAGAGCGCTCCGATATCGTCTATGGTCAAAACGCCGTTGCCAGACTCACGTGCGATTGCTCCGACCGGTCTTACGCTCCTACACCAACGGTCTTTCCGCTGTCCAGATTCATGGGGCGACCGGTTCAACTCATCGCTAACCCTTCTCAAACGCAAAGGATTTCGACCATGCAGCAACGGATGGAAGACGTGAAGAAAGCCGCGGACAGCATCGCAACAGCATGTCCCGAAGCGCCGAAGACCGCCCTGATCCTCGGCAGCGGCCTGGGCGACTGGGTAGAGGAAGGCTCCATCCGCCTGCGCATTCCCTACGCGGACATCCCCGGCTTTCCGGTTTCGACCGTCAAGGGCCACGCCGGCGCCCTGCTCCTGGCCGACGTCCAGGGCACGCCCGTCTTCGTCCTCTCGGGGCGCTTCCATCTCTATGAAGGATACGACGCCGGGACCGTGACCATGCCGGTCCGCGTCCTGGGCTTACTTGGCGTCACGACCCTGATCGCGACCAACGCGGCCGGTGCCCTGCACCCCCTCTTCGCCACGGGCGGGCTCATGGTCCTGACGGACCACATCAACATGACCGGCCACAACCCCCTGACGGGCCCCAACATCGAAGCCTGGGGGCCGCGCTTCCCGGACATGTCGCAGGTCTACTGCCCCGCCCTGCGCGAAAAGGCCATGCAGGCCGCCCTGCGCTGCGGACAGCGCCTGGAGCAGGGCGTCTACGTCGCCGTGGCCGGACCGAGCCTGGAGACGCCGGCCGAGACGCGCATGCTGCGCATCCTGGGCGCCGACGCCGTGGGCATGTCCACGGTGCCCGAGGCCATCGTCGCCCGCCACATGGGCATGAGGGTGCTTGGCATCTCGTGCCTGACCAACAAGAACCTGCCGGACTGCATGGCCCCCACCTCCCACGAGGAGATCCTGGACCAGGCAGGCCGTTCAGCCGCCGCCCTGGGCGCGCTGCTGCGCGCCCTCATCCCCAACCTGGGAGGATGACATGGCCGAACACACCCATCTGCTGGCCGAGATCAAGGAAAACATCGCCCGCAAGGACCCCATCAAGGCCCGGCTGGTGCTGGCGTACCTCGAAAACGTGGACCGATCCCTGCGAGAGCAGGTCCTGGGGACATTCCGTTCGGCCGATCCTGATTTCGCCGTACCCATCCTGGCCAGGTTCATGTCCGAACACCGCGACATGGTCTCGGAACTGCCCGTGGTCCGGGAAATCCTGGCCATGAAAATCCTGTCCCAGCCGGACCTCGTTTCCCGGGCGATCCGCGACCCGCAGACCCCGTTCCGCAAGACGTACATCGCCATGGCCGCGGAGCTGCGTCTGGAATCCGTGGTCGGCGACCTGATCGACGCGTTGCTTGCGGCCTCGGACGTGGAGGAGATCAACCAACTCATTGAAACCCTTGGCGAGATCGGCGACCCGACGGCCACCACCCCCTTGAGCGATTTCCTCTACTCCGGGAACCGCACCCTGATCATCTCGGCCACCAAGGCCCTGGGCAAGCTCGGCACGCCCACGGCCATGCTGCGGCTGGCCGAACGCATGGGCACGGACAACCAGCTCGACCTCCTGATCCTCGACATCTTCGCCAAGGTTCAGGACGCCATTTCCCTGGACAAGCTGAACGAGGCCATGCGCTCCCACTATGCCCACCTGCGCAGCTACGCCAAGAAGACCCTGGCGGCCATCGGGCCCAAGGCCGTGCCCCTGCTGACCGAGAACCTGCTCTTCGACGACGCGGACCTGCGCGTGCACACCCTGAACGTCCTGGGCGACATCGGGGACCCGGCCGCCATCGCCCCCATCCGCAAGCTCCTGCACAACCACCCCGAAGACGCCAACGTGCGCTTCGCCGCCTACGAGGCCCTGGGCCTCCTGCCCCTGGACCGGGGGGCCTACGTCCTGACCCAGGGGCTGGGCGACCCCGTCGAGCACGTCTGCATCGCCGCGGCCAAGGCCATCGACCGCAACTTCAACGAGATCATGGCCGCCGGGATCAAGAACCTGGCCGGCGCCCGCGACGAGGACGCCCACCGCATCATCCGCACGGTCATCAGCGCCCAGGCCAGGAGCATCTTCCTGAGCCTCATGACCGAGGAGCGCTTCCAGGACATGGCCGTGGCGCAACTGACGAAATCCCACAAGGACATCCGGGATTTCTTCTACGCCGTGCTGAAGGAGCAGGGGTACTCGGAGCTGGCCCTCAGGCTGCTGGCGCCCGAGACGAAGAAGGCCGCCGCCCGCAAGCGCATCTGCGCCGTGGACGACTCGCGCATGATCCTGAACATCTACAAGTCGACCCTGCACGAACTGGGCTTCGAGCCGGTCCTGTTCGAGTTCCCGGCCGGCGCACTGGAGTGGCTGGAGAAAAACAGGCCGGCCATGGTACTGACGGACCTGAACATGCCCGACATCACCGGCATCGACCTGGCCAGGGCCATCCGCAGGAATTTCCCCAAGGAAGAGCTGCCGATCATCATGGTTACCACGCAAAACGAGGCCAACGACAACCGCGCCGCCCTGGAGGCCGGAATCAACGACATCACCCACAAGCCCTTCACGGCCGAAAGCCTGAAGGCGGTGATCAATAAATTCCTGTAGGCATTCCGGATCGTGACCGCTCTGCGGCGCCTCGAAGGATGCAAGACATGGAGCAAGAGGCAACCACCCCGCCCTGCGGGCACCCCTCCTTGGCAGGAGGGGAGTCGGAGCTGCTGCCGGCGAATCTTGTCACGCTAAGCTAGCAATGACGGATGTGGAACAACTGCATGGCGAGGAGTCTTCGACATGGCAATCCACCTTCGTTCTTCGGATCACAAAACAACACGAGAGACAAGGATCTTGAATCTCCCCCTGCCAAGGGGGAGTACCCGAAGGGGGAGGGGGTATTCCCCCTTGACTGACCATCCGCCGCCCGAGCGAGACGGGTCGTGTCGAAAAAAATCACCCCAACCCCAGGCGCTTCAACTTCTCGCGCAACGTCTTGCGGTCGATGCCCAGGATCTCGGCGGCGCGGGTCTTGTTGTCGCCCGTGCGGGCCAGGACGGAGCGAATGTGGTCCGCCTCGACCTCGGCCAGGGTCTTGTCGCCGTGGCGGGAGCGGGTGATGGTGAAGCGCATGGACTCGGGCAGGTCCGTCACGTCGATGACCGGGCCGTCGCCGATGATGACCAGCCGCTGCAGCAGGTTCTCGAGTTCCCGCACGTTGCCCGGCCAGGCGTACTGACGGAAGGCTTCGAGGGCCTCGTCCGTCAGGCGCGGCACCTCGCGGTTCATGTCCGTGGCGAACTTGTGCAGGAAGTGGCTGGCCAGCATGAGGATGTCGTCGCCGCGCTCGGCCAGCGACGGCAGCCGGATCTCGATGACGTGGATGCGGTAGAAGAGGTCTTCGCGGAACAGGCCCTGGTCGACCAGGCGGCGCAGGTTCTTGTGCGAGGCGGCGATGATGCGGGTGTCCACGGTGCGGATGCGCGAGGAGCCGACCATGGAAAATTCCTTGCTCTGCATGACACGCAGGAGCTTGGCCTGCAGGCTGGGGCTCGCGTCCCCGATTTCGTCGAGGAAGATGGTCCCGCCGTTGGCGATCTCGAAGAAGCCCGCCCTGCTCTCCTTGGCGCCGGTGAAGGCGCCCTTGACGTGGCCGAAGAGCTCGCTCTCCAGCAGCGTGTCCGGGATGGCCGAGCAGTTGACGGGCACGAAGGCGAATGCGCGACGGTCGCTGTTGTAGTGCACGGCCCGGGCCACCAGTTCCTTGCCCGTGCCCGATTCGCCGGAAATGAAGACGTTGGCGCTGGTTCCCGAGGCCTTGCGGATGAGGGCGAAGACGCCCTGCATCTCGGCGCAGTCCCCGATGATCCCGAAATTCCCGGCTTCCTGCTTCTCGTCGTGGGCGGCACGCCTGCGGGCCTGCTTGTCGAGGATGCGCCGCACCGCGGCCAGCAGCTCCTCGCCCGTGAATGGCTTGGCCAGGTACTCCCCGGCCCCGTCGCGCATGGCCTCCACGGCCCCGCTCACGGACGGGTAGCCGGTGATCATCATGATCTCCGTGTCCCGGAAATTGTCGCGCACGTGTTTGATGAGTTCGAGGCCGTTGGCCCTGGGCATCTTGTAGTCCGTGATGATGAGGTCCACGGGCGTCTCGTCCAGGAAGGCCCCGGCCTCCTCGACGCTGCCGCGGGTATGGACCTCGTAGCCGGCCGCGGCCAGATTGCGCGAGATGACCTCGAGGGTGGCCGCGCTGTCGTCCACGGCCAGGATGGTCGCACCCTTGTCCTGCATGTCCTGTCTCCTCATTGCCCGGCTTCCGGCGCGTCGGTCCCGGCGCCGCCGGCCGCCCCGCCGCCTCCGGGACCGTCGGGGGCCGTCGCTCTGCACGGGAAGGTGATCTCGAAACGCGTTCCCCGGCCCGGCTCGCTCTCGACCTCGATGACCCCGCCGTGGGCGGACACGATGCCATGCACCACCGCAAGCCCCAGCCCCGTCCCCTGGTCCACGTCCTTGGTCGTGAAGAAGGGGTTGAAGATCTGCCGCCGCACCTCCGGGGTCATGCCCACGCCCGTGTCGCCCACGGCAAGGTAGACGTCATCCTTGAAGGACTGGGTCTGGATGGTCAAGACGCCGCCTGTCGGCATGGCGTGAATGGCGTTGACCACCAGATTGACCATGACCTGCTTGATGTGCTGCGGGTCGGCCATGATCGGCGGCAGGCCCTCGGTCAGGTCCGTGCGCACCTCGACCCGGCCGCGGGAGGCGCTCATCTCGATGAAATAGAGGGTGTCGCGCACGACCTGGTTCAGGTCCACCAGGTTTTTCTGCAGGGGCACCTTGCGGCCGAAGATCATGAGCTTCTTGATGACCTCGCGGCTGTGCAGCGCGGACTTGACGATGCTGTCCAGATCCCTGGCGACCTGCGCGGGGAGCCCCGGCGTCTGCGCCGCCAGCTGGGCGAAGCCCAGGATGTTGGCCAGGGGCTCGTTCAGCTCGTGGGCCACGCCGGCCGCGAACTGCCCGATCTTGGCCAGCCTGTCGGCGTGTTGCAGCTGGCGCTCCAGATTGCGCCTGGTGGACAGGGCCTCGCGCTTGGAGATGATCCAGCCCACGTGCTTGGCCAGGGCGCGGAGCAGCTCGGCCTCCATGGGCAGGAAGGACTTGCCGTCCTGGCCGCACCCGTCGAGGCTGACGCTCAGCCGGCCGCGTTTGACGCGCTGCACGAAGACGTCCTCCCCGAGACGGCAGGCGGCGTCGGCCTGGAAATTCCCGCTGAGCATGATCTCGCCGTCGAGCACGAGGCGCACCCCCGTGGACTCCGGGTACTGGAAAGACGGCGGGATGATGCCCAGGATCTCCCGCAGGATGTCGGGCAGGGGACTGTCCATGTCCGAGGAAACGATGCGGTTCATGGCGTGCAGGCAGGACAGCTCCTTGTTCAGGGCCACCAGCCGGTCGTGCTCGTGCTGCAGCTGGTGTTGGCGCTCGACGTGGGCCGTGACGTCCTGCCCCACGCACAGCACGCTGACCAGGCTGCCGTGGGAGTCGTAAAGGGACTTCATGTTCCAGTCGATGTAGACCTTGCTCCCGTCCCGCGCCCGCAGGGAGCCCTTCATGAAGCCCATGCTGCCGGCCCGGACGATGTCCTCAAACAGGACGCGCGCCTGCTCGCGACGCTTGGCGTCGACGCAGGACTCGAACCAGTCCCGGCCGGCGAGCTGGCTGATCTCGAAACCGGACACCGCCTCGAAGCGGGAATTGCCATGGATGATCCGCCCCTTCTCGTCCAGGGTGATGACGATGCCGTGGCTGAGCTCCATGACGGTGTTGTAGTATTCGGACAGGTTCATGCTTCCTCCGGGAATCCCCAACCCACCTAGCAGAGGCGGCCACGCCCGGCCAAGCAAAAAACGGCGCGACCTCGGGAGAGGCCGCGCCGAAGATTCCGACTGTAGCCGGACAAAGGGTTAGTGGCCGCTGATCTTCAGGCCCCAGCCCTCGAAGACGAAGAGGATGCCGAAGCCGTACCACATGGTGTAGATGACGTAGAAGGCCAGGGAGAAGAACACGATGCCCATCTTGTCCTTGATCTTCTCCGGCACCACCTTGTAGTAATTGTACGCTGTCTCAACTACTTTTGCAGCTATATTGACGGCGACCTTGGCCTCGGAAAAGGCCTTCTGCTTCTTCAGCTGACGATCAAATCCGCCCAGGATCGCGTTCCAATTGTACAGAGCGAGCCTGTCGTCCATGCCTTCGTACGACGGATACTTGGCCTTCAGTGCTGCGGCGTCGTTGTGGTACATCTTGTCCGAATCATCCAGACAAGCATTCAGGATGGCCAGATAGCTGCCCTTTACGGTCAGGCTCTTGCCCTGGGCCTCGGCCATGGCGCCCGCGCCCGTGATCAGAACGACACTCTGAGCGGCCTGCGCCTCGGTCTTCAGTTCCATGGTCACATCGACTTGAAAATCGCCAACACTCTTGACCTCTTCCCTCAGGTTGTCCACGTAGTAGGCCGAACCCTTGGAAATGGAGTTGTAAAGGTTGTCGAGGTAGGCCATGGCGTTGTGCCCGTCGAACAAGGGCTGAAACATGGCGAACAGGACGATGAAGAAGACCACCAAGAGGGCGAGGCCTCCGTTGAATTCCTTTTTATTATGAATCATATGATCAATCCTTATACTTCAGAGTCTTGATATTCTTGAAGAACGCCCCGAATACCCAGATGCCGAACAAGGCGATGACGATGAAGAACAAGTACATGCCCACCGTGTCCATGACCTTGGCCGCGCCACTCATGGACGCGGGCAGGACTTCCATGCTGACCAGTTTCTTGGGCAGGGCGAAAAACCGGTTCACGAAACCGGCCATGACCGAAAGGGCGAAGAAGCCGCGGATGGTGATTCCGGGCACGACCTTGGTGACCAGCGCGCCGACCTGGATGCCGGCCAGTGAACCGAGCAGCATGCCCATGGCCAGGGTGTAGAAGATGAAGCCGTAGATGGCGTACTGGGTGATGGCGCCGTAGCCGGCGGTGAAGACGATCTGGAAGATGTCCGTGCCGACGGTGGTCAGCGACGAAACGCCCAGGATGTAGACGAAGATGGGGAAGGTCAGGAAGCCGCCTCCGACACCCATGATGCCCGCGGCCATGCCGACCAGCACGCCGGACAGGACCAGGAAGAGCCAGGAGATCTTGCGGCCGCCAGGAATGAGGCCCTGGTCGAAGGAGACCATGGGCGGCAGGTTCACGGCCTGCAGCTTCTGTGCGATACCGGTCATACCCGCGCCTTCCTTGGTGTCATGGGCGCCGCCGGCATGACCGGCCTTCTTGGCGCTCCAGTAGTCGTACATGCCGTAGAAGCCCAGGAAACCGAGCATGACCGTGTAGACCACGGTGATGAAGGCGTCGCTCAGTACCGGGTTGATGTTGTAGAGCGCGCGGTTGATGCCCGCGCCCACGGTCGTGCCGACGATGGCGCCGATCAGGAACACGAAGGCCAGGGGAACGGACACGTTGCCCATCTTGCGGTGCAGGACGGAGCCCATGATGGCCTTGGCGAAGATGTGAAAGAGGTCGGTGCCGACGGCCAGAATGCCTTTGACGCCCGCGCTCATGAGGGCCGGGGCGATGATGAAGCCGCCGCCCGCGCCGATGCAGCCGGAGATCAGGCCAGCGCCCACGCCGACGAAGATCGACACGCAAAAGATGAACAGGCTGTAGTAAGACGGGCTGTAGGCCTCCTTGCCGCCGATGGCGCTCGGCAGGGCCTGCCCGATCTCATCGGCGAAAGCCCACCCGCCCAGAATGCAGGGAATGAGCAGCAGCGCCAGCAGCCAGATCCGTTTCTTGTCACCCAGGATAATTCGGGCGTTTTCCACTTCCCACCGGGCAAAGGACCGTGAGCCCTCCACCATGAATGATCCCCAATCTTTAAAGAATCCCATACGTGTTTCCGCCTCCTCTTTATCGCAATTTCCCGAAATGTATACGGATGGTCACACCATCCCGTTCCCCTCTCCCGCTTTCTTCCTCCGGGCGCAGGCCTCCCGGATCTTGCCGACGAGCACTTCGAGTTCCACCGGCTTCATCAGATAGTCGAACGCTCCCATGGCCATGCCCGAAATGGCGACCTCCATGTTGCCGTGCCCGGTCAGCATGAGCACCTGCACCTGGGGAAAACGCATCTTGAGCTCCCGCAGGACCTGGATGCCGTCCATGTCCGGCATGCCGACATCGAGAACCACCGCGTCGACGGGCTCCTGATCGAGGAGCCTCAGCCCCTCGGGGCCACTGGTCGCCTCCAGGACCGAGAACCCCCGCCGGCGAAGCCGCTTGGCCGTGGCGGCCACGAAGTGCGCTTCGTCGTCTATAAGCAGGATTCTGTCCTCGGCCATTCCAACTCCTTCAGCCTCTGCGGCTGGCGATCTCCCGGACCCGCGCGTCGACGATCTTCTCTTCGTGCCGCCGCTTCTTCTCCACCGCTTCCTTGACCTTTTCGACCAGCACATCGATGCCGCAAGGCTTCATGAGGTAGTCCCAGGCCCCGAGACGGAGGCCGTCGATGGCCGATTCCACGGTGGCGTTCCCGGTCAGCATGATGACCTCGACCAGCGGGTACTGCTGCTTGATGAGCCGCAGCACCTCGATCCCGCTGCACCCGGGCAGCTTCACGTCAAGGATGACGACCTCTATTTCGCCGTGTGACGCAAGCTTCTGCATGGCTTCCTCGCCGCTGCCTGCGTGAAACACCTCCATGCTGCGCATGGTCAGGCGCTTCCTCATGATGTCGACGAACTGCGCGTCGTCATCAACCAGCAAAATATTGGCGTCCGTCACATACCCCTCCTTGAACGATTTCACCACCGCACGGGAACGCGGTCCTCAGCGCCCTGTTTCCGGAAAAGCAACGCCTGTGCCAAAAAAACGGCGAAAGGACGAACGATCCTCATGCGGCACAAACGGCCAGAAGACCTAACTATCTGATTTTCTGAAAGGCGAATTGCGGCATTCGTGGTCGCGACGGATATGCCGAACCCAGACAGGACGGAAACGGAGGATACGGCGAGGGACAACCGGGGTATTTCGCCCCACAGGTGCATTTCGCCCCACACCGGTCTACAGAACAGGCAATGCCCTGAAAACAAAGAGGATATTCACAAATACGGCATCCTGCGGGGCATTTCGCCCCACCGCCGCAGACGAAAAAAAGCGGGGGGGGGCCGCAGAAAGGCGGCCCGGGAAAGAAAAACGAAGAAAACCGTGCGGAAAGCTCGGAACTTCGGACTAAGCCTGGGCCAGGGCCTTCTCGACGGCTTCGGCCACCTCCGCCCCGGTCAGGGGCTCGCCGGTCTCGAACAGGGCGCGGTGGACATTGATTTCGCGCATGACGCCGATATGGTCGCGGTCCACGAACTTCTTCCAGACCTCCATGCACTTGTCGAGCTGGTCACGGCGGGCATAGGCCAGCCCGAGATAGAGGCAGGCCAGGTACTCGTTCGGTTGCTGCTTGTGGACCATGAGCAGGGTGTCCTTGGCCTGCATGTATTCGCCGAGATGATAGTGGCACAGCCCCTGCCGGATCCGGGCCTCCTTGTGCGCCCGGTTGGCCTTGAGCACCTCCTTGTACAGGTCGCGGGCAGCGGCATAGTCCTTGCGCACGTAGGCCGCATCGGCCTCCCCGATGTCCGCGCCGATGCCGGACACGGGCTTGTCGCCGTCGGCCTCGCGCAGGCGGCGGACCATGCCGAAGAGAAGATCGCGTCTGGAAATCATGGGTACCTCTATTTATAATGATGATGCTGCAATGGACGTGCAGGCCTCGACGAGCCGAGATATGCCATCGGCATTCCCGACGGCGGAGGGCATGGATTCCCGCCTTCGCGGGAATGACCCGGAGGCGTTGCGGTCGGCCGGGATGGTCTCTGCATGGACCTGTGCCCATTTCGATGTCATTCCCGCGAAGGCGGGAATCCATGCCTTTCTAAGCCGCCCCCGAGACACACAATCCCCGCTCCATTCACCAGACACGCAAACACGACGTATCTGCGAGCCTTCCGAACCACAATCCCGCGTCTCCTCGGTTCCGTCCGTTCCCGACCCGGCGCCCCGAGAACCGCGGTGATCGCGCCGCGCTGTTGACATTCCAAGGATTCCTTACCATGAAGAGCCACTTCATTGTGAGAAAACCGGCACAGCCCGAAATTTGTATTCCCGGAGGAGACAATGTTCAAGAGACTTCTCGCCTGCCTCGCCGTCCTGCTTCTGTGCGCCGCCCCGGCCCTGGCCCAGCAGGCCAAGACCTTCGCGGTTCTCCCCTTCGGGGTGCATGGGCCGCAGGAGTACCAATACCTGAGCCAGGGCATCCAGAGCATGCTGACCACCCGCCTGACCTGGCCCGACAACTTCACGCCGCTCGACGCGGGCGCCGTCAAAAAGAGCGTGGCCACTCCACCCGCCGACGCCACCGCGGCGGAGAAGATCCGCCAGACCCTGGGCGTGGACTATCTCGTGTGGGGCTCCCTGACGATCATGGGTCAGGAATGCAGCCTGGACGTCAACACCCTCGACCCGGCCGGCGCCAACCAGCCCCGCCCGGTGCAGACGCAGCTGAACCAGGTCATCCCGACCCTGGAGACCGTGGCCGCGGACATCAACGCCCAGGTCTTCAAGCGCCCCGAGACGGCAACGGCCGCGGCCCAGCCCGTGGCCAAGCCCATGAACCAGGCCCTCATCGTCAACGAAACCCAGTCCGGCACGGCCTACGCCAACCCGTCCCTCAAATACGAAGACGCAGACACCTCCATGGGCCGCTGGCGCAGCCAGACCCTGTCCTTCGCCTCGCGCGGCATGGTCGTTTGCGACGGCGACGGGGACGGGAAGAATGAAGTGTTCCTCATGACGGACAGCTCGCTTTTCGCCTACCGCGTGACCAACGGCGAGATGCGGCAGGTGGCCGAGCTGGAATTGCCCAAAAACCGAAACTACGTGCGCCTGAACAGCATCGACCTCAACCGTGACGGACGGCACGAACTGGTCGTGTCCAGCGCAATCGATCAGAAACCTTCGTCCTTGATTGCGGAATTCAACGGCAATTTATCCATCACCGAGGACAATATCCCCTACTTTCTGGGAGTGCTAAACATGCCCCCGGCCTTCACACCGACACTTGTCGGTCAGGGCGTGGGTAAAACCAAGTACATGCA
This sequence comes from Desulfomicrobium escambiense DSM 10707, assembly GCF_000428825.1. Classification (NCBI taxonomy): domain Bacteria; kingdom Pseudomonadati; phylum Thermodesulfobacteriota; class Desulfovibrionia; order Desulfovibrionales; family Desulfomicrobiaceae; genus Desulfomicrobium; species Desulfomicrobium escambiense. Next base: position 21,576 of record NZ_AUAR01000006.1, read on the forward strand.
GAGCAGCATCCACCAGATGGTCAAAACGGGCGGAAAATTCGAACTGGGCCCCGCCATCAGCCTGCCCATGGGCGGCAACGTTTTCAACGTGACGTTCCTGCCCTTCGAGGACAGTCACCAGATTCTCATGATCGACGATTATGACCGCATGCGCGTGTTCAGCGCAACCGGCTCGCTGCTAACGGTGACCGAGGAGACCTATGCCGGCTCGAACCTCGGCGTTGAATACCACCCGGCAGCGCTGGGCCTGAAAGCGCCGGACGCCAAGCATTCGCCGCAATACACCGTCTACATCCCCCTGCGCGCCATCCCGTGCAACCTGGACAAGGACAACCGTTTCGAGTTGATCATCAGCCGCAACATCTCCGTCTCGGCCCAGATGTTTTCCAACTACCGCGACTATCCGCAAGGCGAAATGCACAGCCTCTACTGGGACGGTGTGGGCATGAGTCTGCAATGGAAGACCTCACGCATCAAGGGAACCATTGCGGATTACGCCCTGGCCGACCTGGACAACGACGGGGTCCTGGATCTGGTTGTCAGCGTCAACTCCCACACGGGCATGACCGGCACGGCGCGAAAGAAGACCACCGTCGTGGCCTATCCGCTGGATCTGTCCCAGTCCGGCGGCGAAATTCAAAAAACTGAACAGTAAAAAAATTTTTACTTTTCGGCCAAACGCGACCAGAAAAGGCTTGCTTTTTGGACCCAAGTTGGCGTAGCTGACTCTCAGGCGTCAGAAGAAAGTTTTTCCAACGCAAAAGGAGAAAGAACATGAAACGTTTTGCTCTCGTAGCCCTGGTAGCCGCCCTGCTGTTCAGCGTGGTCTCCAGCGCCTCCGCCACCGAACTGAAAGTTCGCGGCAACATTGACATGTACGGCATGTGGTCCGCCAACCTGGTCGACCACGATTCCGACGTCAAAGACGGTGACAACTATTTCACCAACCAGCGCATGCGCACCTACTTTGACTACGTTGCCAACGAGAACCTGAAGGCCGTCCTGGGCCTGGAAATCGATAACAACTGGGGCCAGGGCACTAGCGCTGATTGGGGCACCGACGGCAAGGGCAACATCGAAGTCAAGCACGCCTACTTGGACTTCACCATCCCGGACACCACCGTCAACGTCAAAGGCGGTCTGCAGTACGTGGCTCTGCCCAGCGTGTTCGGCAACCCCGTTTTTGAAGACGACGCAGCTGCGATCACTGTCGGTGCCCAGATCAACGACATGTTCGGCATGACTGTTGGCTACTCCCGCGGTGCGGACAAGACCACGAACGTCGATAACAAACTTCTCGGCGACGGCGCTGATAACGACAACATTGACATGGCTTTCATCGCGGCTCCTGTGACCCTCGATGGATTCAGCATCGCCCCCTACTTTGCCTACGCCTGGGTTGGCGACAACGCATACACTACCGACCAGCAGCAGGCTTCTTCCTACGCTGCCGGCGACCTCCTCACCAATGCCGACGGCGATGCCACCATTTGGGTCGCCGGCGCAAACGCCGAACTGACCATGTTCGATCCGCTGACCTTCGCCGCCGACCTGATCTACGGCGCTGGCAATGCCGACGACTATGACACCAAGGGCTGGTACGCCGCCCTGGCCGCCTCCTACAAGATGGACTTCATGACCGCCACCCTGTTCACTACCTACGCAACCGGTGCCGACGAAGAAGCTGACCAAGACGACTACCTGCCGACCCTGGCCGAAGGCTGGGGCCTGACTCCCTATGTCGGCGGCGTGCGCGCTTTCAGCACCTCTTATGACTCCTTCGGTACCGACGCCTTGGGCGTTGGCTCCGACGGTACTGGCCTGTGGACCGTCGGCGTTGTGTTGGACAAGATCTCCTTTGTTGAGAAACTGTCCCACAAGCTGGTAATCGCCTACGCTAAGGGTACGGCTGATGAAGACGCCGCCTTTGCTACCCTTAATGCTGATGGCAGCGTAAAGGACCGTCTGGCCTTCACTGAAGAAGACAGCCTGTGGGAAGTGTACGTGGTCAACAAATACATGATCTACGAGAACCTTGCCGCCATCAACGAACTGAGCTACTTCAAGGCTTCTAGCGAACTGTATGAAGACGCCACCGGTGACGACCTGGATGCTTCTTACTTCGCCACCATCGGATTCCAGTACAAGTTCTAATTTAGGTTTTCACGCCTGACGCCGAAAAGGCCGGAGTCGCAAGCTCCGGCCTTTTTCATTTCTGCCTGGCATTCATCAATGGTGAACGCGAAAGCTCGTCATTCATGCCTGATGAAGGGTTTGACTTTTTAAAGGTTCGCGGCATAGGTATCTGGCGTTGAATGATTCGGCTCCCTGGGAGAACGATGGGTTCCCGCCTTTGCGGGAATGACACCTGGCGGTGCGCCAAGCTTCTGTCATTCCCGTGAATACGGGAATCCATGCTTTTGTTCACCTTACGGACCATCCACTCCGAAACACGTTGCGAGAGCGTCCATGCCTCTGAAATCCATATCCTACTCCATCCCTGCCGACTGGCCGGACATCTCCTCCTGGCTGTCTCGGCGCGATGCGGCCGAGGACAATGTCGAGCCGCTGGTGCGCGATATCCTGGCTAAGGTCCGGAAAACCGGCGACGACGCCGTAGCCGAATACACCCGGCGCTTCGACTGCCCAACCATGTCTGCGGACGACCTGCGTGTCCCCCATTCCGACATTACCGCAGCTCTAGGGCAAATTCCCGCCTCCGACGCGGACATCATCCGCGAGGCTGCGGCCAACATCCGCGACTTTCACCAGCGCCAGAAGCAGAACTCCTGGATCACCACGCCGGCCCCCGGCACCACCCTGGGCCAACTCGTCCTGCCAGTGGACCGGGCCGGGCTGTACGTGCCCGGTGGCCAGGGCGGCGAGACGCCCCTCATTTCAAGCCTGCTCATGAACGCCATCCCGGCCCAGGTCGCGGGCGTACGGACGGTCTGCGCGGTCAGCCCGCCGCGCAAGGACGGAAGCCTCAACCCCTACATCCTGGCCACGGCGGCCATTCTCGGCATCGAAAATGTCTTCGCCTGCGGATCGGCCTGGGCCATCGCCGCCCTGGCCTACGGGACCCGGAGCATCCCACGCGTGGACGTCATCGCGGGGCCTGGCAACATCTTCGTGACCACGGCCAAGCGCCTGCTGGTGGGCCATGTCGGCATCGACATGATCGCTGGTCCCAGCGAAATCGCCATCCTGGCCGATTCCTCGGCCGACCCCGCATGGCTGGCCGCCGACATGCTCTCCCAGGCCGAACACGACCCTCTGGCATCGAGCCTCCTGGTCTCGCCCGACGCCGAACTGCTTGCCGCGGTGCGCAAGGAGCTCGAAATCCAGCTTCCGGCCCTGCCGAGGAACACCATCGCCGCCAAGTCCCTGTCCGAGTGGAGCGCCCTCATCCATGTCCCGGACCTGCAGACCGGCCTGGATTTCATCAACCGCCTGGCGCCCGAGCATTTCGAACTGAGCGTGGCCGACCCGTGGGCCTGGGTCGGTAGCGTGCGCAACGCCGGGGCCGTGTTCATGGGCCACAGCACGCCCGAACCCGTGGGCGACTATTTCGCCGGGCCCAACCACGTGCTGCCGACCCTGTCCACGGCGCGCTTCTCATCGGCCCTTTCGGTGGAAACGTTCTGCAAGAAGACGAGCCTCATCAGCACTGACCAGGCCTACATCGGCGCCAACGGCGCCAAGGTGGCCCGCCTGGCCCGCCTCGAAGGCCTCGAAGCCCACGCCCGCAGCGTGGAACAACGACTGGAGAAACCATGAACATCATCACCAAGACCAGCATCCGCGAGTACCCGCTTCTTTCGCGCGGCAAAGTCCGCGACATATACGAGATCGACCCGCAGACGCTTTTGATCGTCACCACGGACCGCATGTCGGCCTTCGACGTGATCATGAACGAGCCCATCCCCTACAAGGGCGTGGTCCTCAACCAGATCACCCTGTACTGGATGGCTGCCTGCAAGGATCTGGTCCGCAACCACCTTCTGGCCACGGACGTGCGCGACTTCCCCGCCGCCCTGGCCCCCCACGCCGGGGACCTCGAAGGCCGGGCAGTCATCGTGCGCAAGGCCAAGCCCCTGCCCATCGAGTGCATCGTGCGCGGCTACCTGACGGGCTCGGGCTTCAAGGATTACAAGGCCACGGGCACCGTCTGCGGCTACAAGATCCCGGCCGGGCTGGTCGATTCCGACAAGCTGGAAACGCCCCTGTTCACGCCGTCCACCAAGGCGGACCTGGGCGCCCACGACGAGAACATCACCCTGGCCGACGCCAAGTCGCGCATCGGCGAGGGGCTGCTCAAAAAGATCCAGGAACTGTCCCTGGCCATCTACTCCCGCGGCCGCGACCTGGCCGCCGAGCGCGGCATCATCATCGCCGACACCAAATTCGAGTTCGGCCTGGACGGCAAGGACATCCTGCTCATCGACGAAGTCATGACGCCGGACTCCTCCCGCTTCTGGCCTGCTGACAAGTACGTACCCGGACAGTCCCAGCCCAGCTTCGACAAGCAGTACCTGCGTGACTGGCTGAGCGGAACCGGCTGGGACAAAACCCCGCCGCCGCCGACGCTGCCCGCCGAGGTCATCGCGGAAACGCAGAAAAAATACCTGGAAGCGTACGAACTGCTCACAGGCACCCCCTTGCAATTGCCGTAAGGCGCAACCAACCGGAGAAGACACATGCTCGTTCAAGGGAAAAAGGCCCTCATTTTCGGCGTGGCCAACGACAAGAGCATCGCCTACGCCATTGCCAAGGAACTGAAAGACAACGGCGCGTCCATCGCCCTCAGCTATGCCGGCGAAGCCCTGAAGAAGCGGGTCGAGCCCATCCATGAGGAACTGGGCAGTGACTTCCTGTTCCAGTGCGATGTCTCCAGCGACGCGGCCATCGCTGAGTCCGCGGAGATCGTGAAGGAGCAGTGGGGGAATTTCGACATCCTCGTGCACTCCGTGGCCTTTGCCAACCGCGACGACCTCAAGGGCCGCTACGTGGACACCTCGCGCGACGGCTTCCATCTGGCCATGGACATCTCGGCCTACTCCCTGGTGGCACTGTGCAAGGCCTTCGACCCCCTGCTGAACGACAACGGATCGGTCATGGCCATGACCTACTACGGGGCGGAAAAGGTCATCACCAACTACAACGTCATGGGCGTGGCCAAGGCCGCCCTGGAATGCAGCGTGCGCTACTTGGCCATGGACCTGGGCGAACGCGGCATCCGCGTCAACGCCATCAGCGCCGGTCCCCTGAAGACCCTCGCCTCCTCGGGCATCTCGGGCTTCAAGACCATCCTGGCCACCATCGAGGAACGCGCCCCCCTGCGCCGCAACATCATCCAGGAGGATGTAGGCAAGACCGGCCTCTTCCTGGCCTCGGACCTGTCCCGCGCCATCACGGGCGAGGTCATCTACGTGGACTCGGGCTACAACATCATGGGCATCTGAGGATCGCCGGACGCACAGGCAACCCCTTCCCGCTGAAGGGGTTTTTTGTTGCAGGCACTTGCCGCCATATCCAAAGACAACCGTCGCAGTAAAATACGCCTTTTCCGGAGCTCTGCATGACTTCGTCGCAAACATCCATCGCAGCCATGCCCACGCGCGGGTTTGCTGTTCTCTTCCTGGCCTTTCTCCTGTCAGGCATGTGCGCCCTGGCCTACCAGGTGGTCTGGGCCAGAATGCTGTCCCTCGTTTTCGGCAGCACCAACCAAGCCATATCCACGGTTTTGGCAGTCTTCATGCTGGGCTTGGCCTTGGGAAGCCATCTTGGCGCACGAATCAGCAGGCGCGGGAAGAATCTCGGCAGAATCTACGGCGTTCTGGAAATTGCGCTCGGAGTCTATGCTCTCGCATTTCCTCTGATCATCTCGACCGCGGAAACGATCCATGCCTCCATTTTTGCCGCATCCCACGGAAGCGCACTGTCCCTTGCCCTATACCGTTTCATCATTGCCCTGATATTGCTGATCATTCCGACATCGCTCATGGGCGCGACTTTGCCCGTGTTGGCACAGTACGTCGAAAAGGACACGGGAAAGGCCGGCAAACGCATAGGCGTCCTGTATGCCATCAACACGTTCGGCGCTGCGCTTGGATCATTTGCCAGCGCATTCCTGTCCATTCCCTACTTCGGCCTCGACAAGACCATGTACTTTGCGGCGATCCTGAATGTGATCGTGGGCCTGACATGCGTGTTCGTTCTGCGCGACTGGTTCGTCCAACATGACGATACCCCGGCGTCACCGTCAAAAACCACGAAAAGATCCGTCACGGGAACGGAATCCCCTGATGACGGCCCGCACATCCCCTTTGCCCTTCCGATTCTCGTTCTTTTTCTTATCGGAACCGTCGGGATGCTACTCGAGAATGCCTGGAGCCACGCCCTCGTCTTGGTCTTCGGCACATCTGTGTACGCCTTTTCGACCATGCTCACGGCCTATCTCATCGGTCTTTCGGTCGGATGCTATTTCGCGGCGAAATACCTTTTGCCTTACTCTTCCGGCAAACTGCTCGCCGCCCTGCTGTTGATCGACGGCCTGGCCATACTGGCCGTCACGCCCGTCATCGGCTTTCTCCCGTCATGGTTTGTCGGAGTCTTCGGGGACATGCAGGCACAGTGGCACACGGTCATCGCCAAGGAATTCCTGGCCTGCGCCGCCCTGATGCTGATTCCGACCAGCATCGGCGGGGCCATTTTCCCCCTCTGTCTGCACACCATCGCACGCTCCAGGCAAAATCGGCACACGGGAACCGGCGTGGCCACATCCATCGCCTATATCTGGAACACGGCAGGTAGCATTTGCGGCGCCTTGGTGGCAGGTTTCGTCATCATCCCGCTGGTTGGATCCGAACGCTGCCTCATCATCGCGGCCAGCCTGACCCTGCTCGGCTCTGCCGCGGTCATTCTCGGCGCCAGACCCCGTTCGTCATTCCGTATGGCCTGGGCCGCGTGCCTCAGCCTGATCGCAGTGGCGGCTCCGATCTTTTTCACGACCTGGGATGCGACGCGCATGAATTCAGGCGTTTACGTCTATTCAAAGTTCTTTGATTCCGAAGGCGCCCTGGAAAGGGAAATGAAGAACTACGAACTGATTTTCTATAAGGAAGGCTCCGCGAGCGTAGCAGTGCTTGAATCCTCCCACGGGCACCGGTTTCTGCGAGTCAACGGCAAGACGGACGGGTCCAGCGAAGGCGACAATACCACACAGATGCTTCTGGGATACCTGCCGTACCTGTACGCAAAAAACACCGATAATGCCCTCGTTATCGGGCTCGGGACCGGAATCACATCGGCCTGCGTGCTCGACCTGCCCGTTAAGTCAGTGGAAAGCATTGAAATCTCTCCCGAAGTCGTGACTGCGGCTCGTTTCTTTTCCGCGCTGAACGAGCGCGTCTTCACCGATGCCCGTTCGACGATCCGGGTTCTCGACGGACGCACATGGCTCGCTTCCATCCCCAAAAAATACGACATGATCATTTCCGAGCCGTCGAACCCCTGGCAAACAGGCAACGCCAATCTCTTCACGGCGGATTTTTTCCGTATTGCCGGAAGCAGACTCAACGAAGGCGGCATTCTGTGCCAGTGGATTCCGTACTACAACATGGATAGCTCGCACTTCAAACTGATCATCAAATCATTGCAAAGCGTTTTTCCCTATGTCCATCTCTGGATGTCAGGAACAGACACGTTCTTGCTCAGCTCAATGCAGCCCCTCGAAATCAATGCAGAACGATTAAGACACTTGTTTGACAAATCTGATATCCGCGACAAATTTCAAGATATGAACATCGACACGCCAGGCTCTCTGCTGAGCTTCTATTATCTCGATAGCAATTCTTTGAAAACGATGACTAGCGGCGTGCAGGGTTTGAACACGGACGTGTTCCCTGTTGTCGAGTTCCATTCTCCAAAATTTTTGCTTGGTCCTAATCGCCCAGATATTTTTTTTGAGATTCTTGAAATGTCCTACGCATCGTCCCTTGAAATTTCCGACCCAGATCTGGACACAACAGCGCGCATTCTGCATCGACGCGCTTTCTTTTCTCGGTGGAGAATCCCGAACTCGGTGACGGAAAAAATGCTGAAGCGTTTACTCTACAACTGATACGCATCCTGCCTGCATGAAGACGTCACAGCAATAAGTCGTCCACCCCTTGAAGAAGGAGAGAGGACGACTTATTCAACTGTCCGAAAAAAATATTGGATTCCCGCCTTCGCAGAAATGACGTTATGCTTGCTGTACTTTCTGCTTCTCTTTGACTTTCAACGGAAAAACAGGTCGTCCGCGAAATCTCAGATCATTCCCGCGAAGACGGGAATCCATCTTCCTGCAGCCCACCGCAAACCAAATCCGACCCATACCCGCCTCAAGGTCTGTTGCCGGTGTGGCCCGTGGGTCCGTCGGCTGTCCGACTGAGCCAGGCATCGTTTGTTGAACCGTTGCCAAGCGTATTGTCCAGCCTTGCCGCGCCGCACGCAACGGTTCAACTCTACGAGGCCGGCGAAGAAATTCCGACGGACCCACGGGCCACACCGGCAACAGGCCGCCTCCCGCACGGCGACACATCCTTTTCCCCCATCCGCCAGCGCCCGCTTCGAACCGCCTTCCATACGCCGCAAACCGCATGGCCCGAACCATCTTCACCGCCGACACACCTTGCCCACTCCCCAAAGATGTTTATTCCCAAAGAGTTCAACCGCATTTCAAACCGGAGGCCACCCTTATGGAAAAAATACATGCCGTCTGCCCGAATTGCCAGACCGTGAACGCGGTCCTCACCGACCGCATCCGCCAGCACCCTGTCTGCGCCAAATGCGCAACGCCCCTCCTGCCGGCCAACCCAATCGACCTCACGGACCAGACCTTCGACCGTTTCGTCTCCCGCTCGACCCTGCCCGTCCTCGTGGACTTCTGGGCGCCCTGGTGCGGGCCGTGCAAGATGATGGGCCCGGCCTTTGCCCAGGCTGCTGCCGCTCTCCAGGGTCAGGCCGTCCTGGCCAAGATGGACACAGAGGCCCAGAGCGCTGTCCCGTCGCGCTTCGCCATCCAGTCCGTACCAAGCCTCGTCCTCTTCCGGCAGGGCCGGGAAGTAGCCCGCATGTCCGGGGCCATGCCCGCGGGCCAGATCCAAACGTGGGTGCGCCAGCATTTGTAATCCAAACAACTTCAAGAAAGCAGCACGGTTGACATTATGGCGTTTTTATTGAATAAAAATCATACAAAACGCTTTTTCAATCGCAAATGGCAACGTTCTTTCATGTACAAACTATTTTACAAATTCTTGGAACATCAACATCGCACATGAGCAGCACGCCAGGATATCACGTTGGAATATCCCTTGAACATGCATGGCGCAGACACCGCGTCTTCATGTGGGCTGTGGTTCTAACAGGCTTTTTCCTCGTTTCCTTCGTTGGCAACTTGGAACGAGGACTGCTTGAGACCACAGAAGGGCGTTACGCGGAGTGCGCCCTTGAAATGCTTTCAAGCGGCAATTTTTTGGAACCGACGCTGGACTCCGCTCCCCATTGGGCCAAACCGCCCTTGGCCTACTGGTCCATGGCCGCTGGAATGCTCGTCGCGGGGGAGAACGAGGCCGGTGCCCGTCTCGGCACCGCTCTGTCCTTCCTCGGAACGGGCCTGGTGTTGGCCTGGCTGGCATGGTCGCTCTGGGGGGAATTCGCCGCACTGACGACATTGGGTGTCTACGCCACCTCCGTTCTCCCCATTCTTGGCGCCACATTTCTGAGCACTGACATGGTGCTGACCCTCTGGGAGAGTCTGGCCGTGGCGTGCTACGTCCTTTGGGCCCTTGCTCCCGGCCAGTCCAAAAAACTGCTGTTCGCGATGTGGACGGCTTTCGGCCTGGCCTTTCTGACAAAAGGCCCGCCAGGCCTCCTGCCTCTGCTCGCCATCATCCCGTGGCATGTATGGCGGTTTCGCGATGGAAAAGTATTTCTGCCGGCCGGTCTGATGATTTTCGTAATCATCGGCTTGAGTTGGTTTGCGGCCATCATCATAAAGAGGCCGGAACTGCTCTCCTTTTTCCTCAAGGAGGAAGTTGTCGGCCGGCTGACCTCGGACGCCTTTCACAGAAACCCCGAATGGTGGAAGCCATTTGTCATCTACGTGCCTGTTCTCTTCGCCGGGCAGCTCCACTGGTTCTGGATGATGGGCAACCCTTTCAGAACATGGCAAAGCATGCCCCCGGAGCAGCGCACCTTTCTAGGACTCTGGATTGTCCTCCCTCTGGCCGTATTCTGCCTGGCCAAGAGCAGGTTGCCCCTCTACGTACTGCCGCTGTCCATCCCCATGACGATGTTCATCGCATTCGGCATTGCTCATCGCCGCGACCGCATTCCGCTTCGCCGCACTGCAGCAATCTTTGCAGGGGCGATTTTTCTTGCCATGGCCGCACGAATTCTTCTGGGCGTCCTTCCATTGCATCAGAACATGCGCGCCCTTCACGAAGCTATTCTGGCGGCAGGAGAAGGCGAGACCGTTGCGCTGGTCAAAGACAAGGCTTACGGGCTGCAATTCTACGCAGGAGGCAAACTGAGCTGGATTGGTGCTGGCAGTGGCGACAGAAAGCAAGCTCTGGACGATTTCCTTGAATCGGCGTCGGGAAAATATCGGGTTGTGGCCAAAAAGAAGGACACGGAGCTTATCGTCTCGACCCTCGCAGCAGAAGGGCTTAATGGTACGCAGGCTGAACACGCCGGGTGGGTAATCGTATCCTTCGAAAAGTGAATCCTCAGGTCTCGCGCTGTTCCTGATAATGCCAACAGGTCGGCCGGCCGAGACCAATCAACCCTCAAAGCTTATTTCCCTGTCGCGCAAATTTCTTCTTGCCAAAGAGAAGACGCTGACATAGAGACGTTTTTCCCGAACGCGGAGAGGTGGCCGAGTCTGGCTTAAGGCGCACGCCTGGAAAGTGTGTGTACCTTAACGGGTACCGGAGGTTCGAATCCTCTCCTCTCCGCCATTTTTGACAAATCAAGCGAAGCCGGGTGGCGGATGCGCTGCCAACCCCGTCAGGTCCGAAAGGAAGCAGCGGTAACAGTTGCTTCCGGGTACCCGGCTTCCCTGGCAGGTGCGAAATTTTTCGCTCCTGCCTTTTTTTTTACCCGCCTGAGGCCGCATGACGGGTCAGGCCTTTTCAATCGCCAATTTGCCATTATAATCCCTAATTGTTCGGATTTGATTTTCCGTTTTCCATCCCTTGCCCATATCGGGTACGGGACAAACCTTCTCAAGGAGGAATTGTGACAAAATTCTCAAGCCTGACAGCCGTCATTCTCGGACTGGGTCTGCTGTTGCTGACCATGCCCGACCTTGCGGACGCCAAGCGTTTGGGAGGCGGCGGCTCTTTCGGGAGCAGGCCGTCCTATTCGAGAAGCTACCAGAAGCCGACCGCGCCTTCATCCACACCGACACAACAGGCGGCTCCCGGAGCCTCCCCCATGGGAGGACGCGGGATGTTCGGTGGCATGCTCGGCGGCATGCTCATGGGCGGCCTTCTCGGCTCCCTGCTTTTCGGCGGGGGCTTCTCGGGAATTTCCTTCATCGATATCCTCCTCATCGGAGGGGGTCTTTTCCTGCTGTTCAGGTTCCTGCGCAGCCGCCAACCGATGCCCCAGACTGCCGGCGGTCCGGGGCGGGTTCACGACATGCAGCGCGGAGCCTGGGACAACCTCCGCTCCACCCCGCACCAGACGGCTTCCGCTACGGAGAATTATCCACCCGGCTTCGACGCCAAGGAATTCCTGGACGGCGCCAAGGCGGCCTACACGCGCATGCAGGCCTCGTGGGACGCGCGCGACCTGAACGACCTGAAGCAGTTCACGTCGCCCGAGGTGTTCGCCGAGATCCAGTCGCAGGCCGCGGCCGATCCGGGCCCGGGCAAGACCGAGATCCTGCTGCTTGAGGCCCGCCTTCTGGAAGTCAAGACCATCGGCAACCAGACCATCGCCACAGTCCTCTTCGACACCATGCTGCGCGAGGATTCCCCGGCGGCCCCGGCCGAACAGGTCCGCGAGGCGTGGCACTTCAGCCGCTACGAGACCGGAGGCGGCAGCCACTGGGTCGTGGAAGGCATTCAGCAACTGGAGAAATGATGGACGAGGCCTTCGAGGACGACGCCATTCCCTGCCCACTGTGTGGCAAGCCGGCGCGTATCGTGGGCAGATGAGCCGCGGCGCGCATCTCCTGCAGGTTCTGCGGGAGCGATGTCCTGGCCTCGCGATTCAAGGACGAAATTGAAGCATTCAAACAGGGGCTCTGCCGCGGAGACGACGAGCACTCCGCGCCGGGAACCTGACAACCGCAAACTTCATACCCTAAGGAATCGGAACATGAAAAAAGTCATCTCTCTGGCGGTGTTGCTGTGCTTCATTGCCGGCTCGGCCATGGCTGCGGCCCCCGAGGCGGCGCTCAAGGCCCTGAGCCTGGGCAACGAAATGTACACCCTCGAAAAGAGCCTCAAGACCAAGCCCCTGGCCATCGTGGTCATGGACGAGAGCATCGCCCAGGAACCCGCGGCGCTGTTCAATCTCGCGGCAGAACAGGTCGGTGCGGTCCGCGCCCCCTTCGGCGTCGACACGGGCCTGACCGTCAAGGCCAAGGACATCACCGCGCCGCTGATACTCGTCCTGGGTCTTGACGAAGCTTCCGTCTGGGCCGTGTACGCCAACACCCTGACCGCGTCCCCCGACCTGATCCATGCCGTGCTCAAGGGCCAGGTCACCGTCCAGGGCGCACTCCTTGACGCCGAAACCGGCGCGGTCAAGATCCTCGGTGCGCACCCGGAGCAGCAGACCATGGTCGGCCGCTACCTGCTCGGCATGCCCGCCGAAGCCCCGGCCGCTGAAAATGCCCAGGCCGCCGAGGAAACACCGGCCGCGGACAAGGCCGAGCCTGCCGAGGCCCATGCCGACGCCGCAGCACCGGCCGCAGACCATGCCGAACCCGTAGCGGCCGGTCACGACGCCCCCGCTGCCGAGGCTTCCTCCGAAGGCGGGTCCGGCTTCATGCTCATCATCCTTTTCGTCGTCGCCCTGGTCGGCGCCGTGGTCTTCCTGGACAAGGTCGTCCTCAAGGACTAGTCCGGCAAACCTGCATCAAAGCGGCGCGCGGCTTTTGTCGCGCGCCGCTTTTATATTGCTCTTCCAGTTAGAGCGCCCAGCCTATCAGTGGATACCCACTGATGTCGTTGAGCGTTGATCCGAACGCGTCGGCACAAGCGCCCGAAAAACTGGATTGCCGCGTCGAAGACTCCACGCAATGACGGGCTCCACAAAGATCCATCCAGCTTGAGCGAGTCCAGAAATGGCCTTTCGTGATTCATAATCCCATGGAGGTGCAACCCTCACGAGCCTTTTTATCCTCGCAATCCGATTATTTCTTTCAGATTTCCAAAACGTTACCTATTTACCCCACCTTTTTCCGACAAGAATCCTTGAAATACGCCCCAGGCTAGGCTAGGCTTGTGCATATTTTCCCGAGCTTTCTCCGGCCATCCGGGGGGTTCTAGCCCCCTTGCATACATCAACATGAAAAACAGGGGTTTGCCATGTTCATCAAGCGTCTTGTCCTGATCCTGCTGTTCCTTTTGGCCCCGATCGCAGCCCTGGCCTCCTCCGACGCAGCCCACCCGGTCAGCCCGGAGCAGGCGCTGCAGATGCTGAGCGAAGGCAACCTGCGTTTCGCCCTGGGCCAGTCCACCCACCCCAACACCAGTTTCTCCCGCCGTCTGGTGACCACCACCGACGGCCAGGCGCCTTTCGCCACGGTCATCGCCTGTTCCGACTCCCGCGTGCCCGTCGAGATTCTCTTTGACCAGGGCGTGGGCGATCTCTTCGTCATCAAGGTGGCCGGCAACGTGGCCGACACGGACGAGATCGGGTCCGCCGAGTACGGTGTGGACCATCTCGGCACGCCCGTGCTCATGGTCCTCGGGCACACCTACTGCGGCGCAGTCACGGCCGTGACCACCGGCGCCGAAGTCCACGGCAGCATCCCCAAGCTGGTGGACAACATCGTGCCCGCCGTGGAGAAGGCCAAACACGAGCATCCCGGAGCCGAACAGGCCGAACTCATAAACGCCGCCATCGAGGCCAACGTCTGGCAGGCTGTGGACGACATCATGACCAAGAGCCACGCCATCGCCGAACGCGCCGCCGCGGGCAAGGTCGTTGTGGTCGGGGCCATCTACGACATCCTGACGGGCAAGGTACGCATCATCGAACGCACCGAAGCGGCTCCGGCTGCCGCCCACGCGGCCCCCGAGGCCCACGCGGAAGCGGCCGCAACCGGGAAGGAAACCGCTGCTCATGACGACAAGGCTCCGGCCGAAAAGCACGCCGAGCCCGCCAAGGCGGAAAAGAAGGCCGAGGAGCATGCCGCCCCCGCCGCAAAGGATGCCGCCCATGACGAAAAGGCAGCGGCCCACGCCGAGGACGGGTCATCCGGCGGCGGCTTCGGTTTCTTCTCCTTCGTCATCTTCGTCCTGCTGCTCATCGGAGCGGTCTTCATTCTGGACAAGAAGGTCCTGAACCCGGAAGAAAAGTAAGGAAACAACCCGGCCCGGCCGGGTTTTCCTTTTCCGGCCCGGCAACACGCAAACCTCGGACACACGCCATGACCACCTGCGACGAAATCATCCGCCTGACCCAGGACCTGATCCGCATCCCCTCCATGCACTCGCGGCCGGAGGAAATCATGCGCTGCGCGGACTTCGTCGTGGGTTGGTGCGGGCGGCAGGACATCGCCGCGCGAAAGATCGTGCACGGGGGGACCCCGTCGGTCCTCGTCATGCCCGGAGCACACGCCCGCCTGCTGCTCATGACCCATATCGACGTGGTGGACGCGCCCGAGGAGCTTTTTTCGCCGCGCATCGAGGGAGACAGGCTCCTCGGGCGCGGGGCCATCGACGACAAGTACGCCGTGGCCCTGTCGCTGGTTCTGTTCCGTGACAGGTTGCGGGCCCTGGAACGAAGCGGCCTGTCCCAGGCCGACATGGCTCTGGGCCTGCTCATCACCGGGGACGAGGAGACGGGCGGGGAAAACGGGGCGGCGCGGGCTCTGGAAGGGATCGACGCGGACTTCGCCATCGCCCTCGACGGCGGCGGCCCGGAACGGATCGTGACCCGCGAGAAGGGCGTCATCGACATCCTGCTGACGGCCACGGGCAAGGCCGCCCACGGCGCCCGGCCGTGGCTCGGGCTCAACGCCATCGACACGCTGCTCGAAGACTACGGGCGCATCCACGAGCTTTTCGGTGGCGACGACGGCCCCGACCACTGGCACCGCACCGTCAACTTCGGGAAGATTCGGGCCGGGGAATCCATCAATCAGGTTCCAGACACGGCCCAGGGCTGGTTCAACATACGCTTCACCGAGGACGACGAACCGCGCCGCCTGGTCGAGGCCATAACCGAACGGGTGCGCAGCAGGGTCGACGTCCTCTCGGTCATCCCGGTCTTCGCTTCGCCGCCTTCGCCCATGACCGACATCCTGCTCGACACCGCCCCCGGCGCAGTCCTGACCCGCGAGCACGGCGCCAGCGACGCGCGCCACCTCATGGACCGCGGAATCCCCGGCGCCATCTGGGGGGCCGAGGGCTTCGGCACCCAGCATGGCCTCGGCGAATGCGTGTCCATCGCCTCCATCGCGAAACTCCACGGCCGGCTGTCGCTCCTGTGCGACCGTCTCGAGTCGGACGGGAGCAAATAATTTCTCTCCACACTTGTCCGCAGGGTCTGCATAGGCTAGAAAGGGCATGATTCAGCCCGAATCCGGAGTCGCTCATGAGCCGCCTGCTGCAGATTCTGACCCTCATCCTCCTTTGCCCCGGCATGGCGGCAGCCCAGGGGAAGACGCTGGCCGTCGGCGTGGCGTCGGGCTTCCCGCCCTACCAGTTCGCGGTCGATGGACAGCCTGCCGGCTTCGACGTGGACGTGGCCAGGGCCGTGGCGGCCCGTCTCGGGATGGAGGCGCGCTTTGTCCAAGGCGATTGGGACAGCGTGGTCAGCATGCTGCGCATCGGCCGCATCGACATCATCGCGGGCATGGAAGTCAACGAGTTCCGTCTGGCCTATTTCGACTTCACCGCTCCCTACTCCAGGCGCCACGATGCGGTCTTCGTCCCGGCGAACAGCACGGCGTCCGGGGTGGAGGACCTGTTCGGCCGCATCATCACCGGGGACCGGCACTCATATGTGGAACTGCTCTGGAGGAAGGAAGGCATCCTCTCGCGCATCCGCGTCACCCAGACCAAGACCAAGGAGGATGCCTTGCGCCTCCTGGCCGAAGGAAAGACCGCGGCGGCCATCATGCCCCTTGAGGTGGGACGGTATCTGGCCCGGGAATCGGGCACGGGCGTGAAGGTCCTGACCACACCGGACCCGGGCTCCGACGTAGCCATCGCCCTGCGCAAGGACCGGAACCGCCTGCAGGTGGACATGGACGCGGCCCTCGCGGCCATGCAGACCTCAGGGGAACTGGACTCCCTGGCCAGGAAATGGTTCTCGCCGCCCGACCCCGGCAAACCGGCGAGGCCCTGAGTCCAAGCCGCCGAAACGGATCAGCTTTCCCGCGCGTTGATGACCGTGATCTGGTCGTTGAGCGTCCAGAAATCGTAGACATACCCGATCAGAAAGAACCCGCCCGTCAGCATGTACAGGATCCCCGTGATCCATTTGCCCATGTACATGCGATGCACCCCGAAAAGCCCCAGAAAGGTCAGCAGAATCCAGGCCAGGGAGTAGTCGATGCGCCCGGGCCGGAAACGCAAGCTGGCGTTTCTGACCATGGACGGGATGAGGAAGAGGTCCACGATCCAGCCGATGAAGAATAGACCCAGGGTGAAAAAGTAGACGGTCCCGGAAATGGGCTTGCCATAGTAGAAACGGTGCGATCCCGTGAACCCGAAGATCCAGAGCAGATACCCCATGAAGGTGCTGTGCGTGTCGACCATGGTTCCCTTGGGCATGGTTGCCTCCTGTTGATGTGCGGTTTGCAAGGCGCGTGCGTGTCCGAATATGCAGGCGAAACGCGGGGATGCCCCGCCCGCCATGACCTTGTTGACCTTTTTTGAACAAAAGGCAATGATCCCGGTACTTCCCATTCACAAGGACACACCGCGACAATGATCAACTCACAGCGACTGACCGACACCTTTCTCGACCTGGCCCGCATCGACAGCCCCTCCCTGCACGAAAAGGCCGTGGCCGACCATCTCTGCGCCCTGCTCGCGGGGCGGGGTTACGATATCCGCGTGGACAACGCCGGCGAGATCATCGGCGGGGACACGGGCAACGTCATCGTCCGCGTACCGGCCACGGGGCCGGGCGAGGCCATCGCCTTCTCGGCGCACATGGACTGCGTGCCGCCTTGCATCGGCGTGGAGCCGGTGCTGAATGACGGCGTCATCCGCGCGGCCGGCAACACGGTCCTGGGCGGCGACGACAAGGCGGGCATCGCCGCCATCCTGGAGGCCCTGTTCCACCTGGAGGAGGAGAAAATCCCGCACCCCGAGCTGTACCTGCTCTTCACCGTCTGCGAGGAAGCGGGCATGTTCGGGGCCAAGAACCTGGACTTCTCGCGCATCAAGGCCCACGAGGTCGTGGTCCTGGACGCCGGCGGGGACGTCGGCACCATCATCGTCCGCGCGCCGAGCAAGGCCGGCATCAGCGTGACCTTCCACGGCCGCAGCGCTCACGCGGGCATCGAGCCGGAAAAAGGCATCAGCGCCATCCAGCTGGCCGCCCACGCCGTGAGCCACATGCGCCTGCTGCGCATCGACGAGGAGACTGTGGCCAACCTCGGACGCATCGAAGGCGGCGGGCAGACCAACATCGTCCCGGACTGCGTGACCCTCACGGGCGAAGCCAGGTCCCAGACGAACGCCAAGCTCATGGCCCAGATCGAGCACATGCGCCTGTGCTGCGTCAAAGCCGTGGAGGAGCTCGGCGGCAGCTTCGACTTCAGCCACGAAATCTCCTACCCGGCCATGGACGTCCCGGCCCACAGCATGCTCCTGCACCGCGCCCTGCACGCCTGCAACGACCAGAACCTGACCTGCGCGGTCAAGGGCACGGGCGGCGGCAGCGACGCCAACGTCTTTGCGGGGCAGGGTCTGTCCTGCATCAACCTCGGCATCGGCATGAGCCGCGTGCATACCACCGACGAGTTCGTCCTCGTCGAAGACATGCTCAAGGCCGCGCGGCTGACGGCGGCGCTGATGCAGCGTTAGGAGACTGCGTTTTTGATCGAAGACGATTGCCGATGCGAAGGCGCTCCGCTCCACCACGTGTCATCCTTGCGAAGGCGGGGATCCAGTGTTTTCAGCATGCCGGAAAAAGGCATGGATCCCCTCCTTCGCGGGGATGACTTCTCATGATATCTCAGGCTGTTTGCAGTATTCTTCCGTTCATAACGCAAACGGGCGACCCTTGGGCCGCCCGTTTTGTTTTTGCGAGATCTGACGCTTTAGCCTAACCGAGTTTTTTCGCCAGCAGCTGGTTGACCAGCCCCGGGTTGGCCTTGCCCCTGGACTTCTTCATGACCTGGCCGACGAAGAAGCCCGTCAGCTTCCTGTCGCCGCCCCGGTAGCGCTCCACCTCGGCCGGGTTCTCGGCCAGGACCTCGTCCACCAGCCCCTCGATGGCCGACGTGTCGGAGATCTGCACCAGGCCCTTGGCCTTGACGTGGGCTTCGGGGTCGCCGCCCGTCTCGAAGAGTTCCTTGAACACGTTCTTGGCGATGGTGCCGCTGATGACGCCGTCGTCCACCAGCCTGACCAGCGCGGCCAGCTCGGACGGCCGCACCTTGCAGTCCGTCAGGGTCGCGCCGCGGTCGTTCAGCTCGCGCATGACCTCACCCATGACCCAGTTGGAAAGTTTCTTGGGCTCTGAGTACGTCTCCAGGGTGGCCTCGAAATAATCGGCCACTTCCTTTTCAGCGGTCAGCACCAGGGCGTCGTACTCGGGCAGGCCCAGGGTCTCCTGGTAGCGACGGCAGCGGGCCGCGGGCAGTTCGGGCAATTCGGCGCGCCAGGCCTCCATCCGGTCCGGGTCGATGACCAGCGGCAGCAGGTCCGGGTCCGGGAAATAGCGGTAGTCGTGGGCCTCCTCCTTGCCGCGCATGGAGCGGGTCACGCCCTTGGCCGCGTCGAAGAGGCGCGTCTCCTGGACGATGGTCTCACCGTCCTCGACCAGGTCGATCTGGCGGCCCACCTCGTATTCGATGGCGCGCTGGATGTTGCGGAAGGAGTTCATGTTCTTGAGCTCCGCGCGCGTCCCGAACTCCTTCTGCCCGCGCGGCCGGATGGACACGTTGGCGTCGCAGCGAAAGCTCCCCTCTTCCAGGTTGCCGTCACAGATGCCCAGGTAGACGAGGATGGCGCGCAGGCTCTTCAGGTAGGCCACGGCCTCCTCGGCCGAGCGCATGTCCGGCTCGCTGACGATCTCGATCAGCGGCACGCCGGCGCGGTTCAGGTCCACGTAGGAAGCGTTGTCCGCAGGGGAGTGGATGTTCTTGCCCGCGTCGTTCTCCATGTGGATGCGCGTGATGCCGATGCGCTTCACGCCGCTCTCCGTGTGGATGTCGATGTGCCCGTGCTCGGCCACGGGCAGCTCGAACTGGGAGATCTGGTAGCCCATGGGCAGGTCGGGGTAGAAATAGTTCTTGCGCGCGAACAGGGAACGGCGGTTGACCTCACAGTCCACGGCCAGGGCCATCTTCACGGCGTATTCCACGGCGCGGCCGTTGAGCACCGGCAGCATGCCGGGCATGCCCGTGCACACGGGGCAGGTGTTCTCGTTGGGTCCAGCCCCGAACTGGGTCGAGCAGGAGCAGAATATCTTGCTGTTGGTCTTGAGCTGGGCATGAACCTCCAGACCGATGACCACTTCATAGTCGCGCATGGGCACTCCTTCGCTTCAGCCGGCGACGGGCTTGGCGGCGTACAGTTCCGGGTTGAGGGCCGGATCGTTATACATTTTGCACTGGAAATAGACTTTGGGACTCTTCAGGCCGCCTGCGTACTCGTCCACCAATTCAAGGACGGAGCGGGACAGGTCGTCATGCTGGGCACGGAGCACGCCGAGCTTCTCCCGGCAGCGTTCGAGGTGCGACGGGTCCACGTCATCCCGCTCGGTCTGCTCACGCATGTGAAAGATCTTGAGGCTCAGGATGGACAGGCGGTCCAGGGCCGCGCCGAGGGTCTCGGTGTTGTAGCGGCGGCGGTCTTCGGGGATGTCCCGCTGGGCCTCGAAGGCGGACACGGCCCGCACCAGCCAGGCGTCGACCTGTTCCATGAGGTCGTTGCGCTGCTGGTTGAGCCCGTCGATCTCGCGCTTGCAGGCGGTGATAACGCTGTCGTCCACGTCCTTGCGCCGGGCGCGGTCTTCGACGTGCCAGAGCAGGAAATTCTTGAGGTGCTGGCGCAGGACCAGCTCCACCAGGCCGTCGCCGTCCAGCGCCGGGATGTCCGCCGCAGGCTCCTCGAGGTGCCACAGGGCCACATGGTCGAGCTGGGCCGAAATGGCGGCGCGCAGAAGGGCCTTGAGGGCCGTAGGGGTCATGGTCATGGTGCGTCCTGTTTTTTGAGCAGAAGAAAAACGCGGCTTGGGGCCTGCAGGTGGCCGGCCAGAAATTCGGCCCTCTCGCCCGCCCCGCAGAAAAGGTCCAGGCGCGAGCCCTTGATGGCCCCGCCGCGGTCCTGAGCCAGGCCGAGAAAGGCCGCAGACTCCGCCGAGCCGCCCGGCTGCGGCAACCCGGCCTCCACGGCCAGGATGCTGCCCAGAGGCAGAAAGGCAGAATCTGTAGCCACGCTGACCATCGGCGTCAACGCCCGGCCCATGGCCCCCAGGGGCCCGTCATCGGCGATGCGGAAAAAAACGTAGCTCGGGTTGGTGTTCAGCAGGTCCGTGACGTCAGCCGGATGCTCGCGCAGGTACTGCCGGATGCGCTGCATGGACATCTCTTCCTTCGGGACGAGCCCGCGGTCGATCATGACCTTGCCCAGCGAAACATATTCATGCCCGTTCTTCCCGGCATAGAGAACGTGCCGCACGGACCCGTCGGGCAGCCGCAGCCGCCCGGAGCCCTGCACCTGCAGGAAGTAGACGTCGACGATGTCGCGGGTCCAGGCCACGGGCGGTTGCGCGCCGGCCAGCGCCCCGCGCGAGTCGATCTCCTCGCGGGTGAACGGGGGCAGGACCTTGCCCCCCTCCACGCGGCAGGTCAGGGTCTGACCCTTCCAACGCGGGTGGAACGCCCCGAGGTCCACGGTCTGCAGGTCCGCCGGCAGGCCGTAAATGGGGACCGGGAAGCGCGGGTCTGGGACCAGGCTGCCCTCGAACTCGGGCTCGTAGTAGCCCGTCATGAGGGGTTCGGGACGCACCTCGCGCCAGATGAACTCGCGCTCCAGCAGGCCGGGGTCGCCGCCCAGGCGCGGCAGCACTTCCAACATGTGCTCCAGGGAGGCCGCCAGCTCCGCCCACGTGCATTCGGGGCCGCCGGGTCCGAAGGCCTGCGCGCCCAGGGGCTTGGTCCGGACATAGTCCAGGGAGCGCAGCAACGCCTGAGCCATGGGCACGGGGTCGGCCGCGGCGGCATTGGCCACACGCGCGGCCAGCCCGGATCCGGGCCGCGCCTCAACCAGGGACGGGGCCTTGCCCGGCGCCGCGCAGGCGCACAGCAACGTAAGCGCGACGGCTGCCGCCAGAAGCCTCACAGGCCGCGGCCCTTGTCCGGGATGCGCGCGTCGAAATACTTGCCCACGCCGTATTCCATGCGCCGGAAGAAGCGCTTGGGGTCGGGCCCGATGATCTGCATCTCGGGGTGCTTGTCCTGCATGTCGAGAGCGATGTTCATCTCCTTGGTGCAGCCCGTGGAAAAGGTGGCGTCCTTGCCGTGCCACTCGGCCGGGACCGGCTCGCCCATGAGCTCGAAGCTGTTCTCGATGTCGGCCACGGTCTGGAAGCGCCAGACGTCGATGAAGCCGCTGCGCTGGACCCGCTCCCACATGTACATCAGGTCGTCGCCGTCCATGCCTTCCATGAAGTGCTCGGCCGGGTTGATGATCATCAGGTTGGCGTGCTTGGCCCGCAGGTGGGAGACGAAGGTGTTGACCACGCGCAGGGCCACCTTGGTCTGGCCCGGAATGCTGCCGATGATGGCGCTGTAGAACATGACCTGCTTGCCCATGCCGCGGGCGCTGCGCATGCGCGCGATGATGGAATCGGCCTGGGCCACGACCTGCGACTCGGTGATCTTCGTCACCCGGGGCGACTTCTCCTTGAATACGACGCGGTCGCGCCCGTCCTCGTCCCGGAACAGGCACAGGACGTCGCGCGTGAAGAGGTGCGAGTTCTTCACCAGGCGACGGTGGTTGGCAAAACCCTTGGCCACGACGAGGTCGGCCTCCTTCCAGGCGCGGGCGAAGGTCACGCTGGTGCGCCACAGATTGAGGCGCTCGCGGGTCCCGTCGGAGATGACGATGAGGGAGTCCTCGCGCTGGGCGCGCAGGAGGTCGTTCTTGCTCATGCGGCTGTTCTCCACCAGACGCGCCTCACCCAGGGCGCGGGCCAGGGCGCTGTCGTGCTCCACGTCCCAGAACACGGGGCTGTCGAGACAGAACCCCTCTTTCAGGGCCAGAATGACCTTGTGGCCGAGGCGCAGCAGGACGCGGATGAAACGCAGGTCGAAGACGACTTCGCCGCTGCTGGCCGGCAGGAAGAGGATCTTGAGAGGCTTGCGGCCGTCACCGGGGCCCATGACCCTGGTCATGACCTCGGTGAATTCGGGCCACGAGGCGCAGATGTCGTCGAAAAAGGCCGGGCTGTCCGTGAACTCGCCGGGGCTTTCCCAGATCGCCGGGCGCAGCGAAAGCCGGCACAGCCGGGCCAGTTCCAGCAGGTCGAGCTCCCAGCGCAGATTCTGGATGGACGTGCAGCCCAGGGTGGTTTCCGGGCAGGCGTACAGGCAGCGGTTCATGGCCGGCCGGGCCATGAAATCCTCGGCGCGCTTGTTGGCCAGCCTCTTTTCGGCGCGCTGGGGGTCGTGCACGCCGCTCATGGCCATGAAGATGGTCAGGAGCTGCTTCAGGAACCGCGACGGGATGAGAAACGGCGCGTGCAGCACCTGACGGATCTTGTTCCGGGACAGGGAAAAGATCTTGCGCCGCGTGTAGCGGTCCGTGATGTTGATGCGCACCAGGTGGACCAGCATCCTCCACTTTTCGCGGTACTCGGCCCGCAGGGTATCCGAGAGGCGCGTGTGCAGCAGGTTCTCGAACATCTCGTCCGAACAGGGCACGAAGACCTGGTCGTCGTCGAGGTCGACCATGAAGCGCAGCTGCTCGGGCTGGGCGTTCTCGGCCGGGTTGACGCTGGGCTCGATGTTGTTCTCGGTCATGAAATGAAGGAGCCAGGCGTCGAGATAGGGGTCGCGGCCGTAGCGCAGCTCGCGGACCGAAAAGAAGTCGGGCAGCTTGGACATCTAGCTCTCCCTCACGAATCCTTTGGATTTGAGTTTGTGGGCGTAGTGGGAATGCAAGGGGCGGATCAGGTTGAGCGGCTTCTCTGCCCTGGAGGCGATGACGTTGTCGCCGGGCGCAAGCACCACGCCAGTCTGGCCGTCCTGGGTCAGGTAGACGTCGACGTCGGCGTCGCGGACCAGGACGCGCAGGTCCTTCTCGAAAGGCATGACCATGGGGCGGAACGCGTGCAGGAAGGGGCAGATGGGTGTCAGAGCGAAGACGTTGAGCTCCGGATAGATGAGGGGGCCGCCGGCGGATATGGAGTAGCCCGACGAGCCGGTGGGCGTGGACACGATCATGCCGTCGGCCCGGACGGTGCCGAGGTGGTCGTTGCCGTACCACATGTCCAGGCGGATCATGCGCGCCAGGCTCCCGCAGCTGATGACCAGGTCGTTGATGGCGTACCCCTTGTAAAACTCCTGGCCCCGCCGCACGACGTGGAAGCTTATCACCAGGCGCAGGGACATGTCGTACTCCCCACGCAGGATGGCCGTCAGGGAATCGCGCCAGTCCGTCGGCGACATCTCCGACAGGAAGCCGACCGTGCCCAGGTTCAGCCCCAGGATGGGAATGCTCAGGTCCTGGACGGCCCGGGCCACGGCCAGGAGGGTGCCGTCGCCGCCCAGGGTCAGGATCATTTCCGCGCCGGCCCAGGTTTCGGCCGGGGGCGCCGCTTCGCGCGACGTCTCGACGATGCGCGCCGAGCGGCCCTCGTGGAAGAGCCAGTCCCGGATCTGCCCGGCCATGCCGTGGGCCAGTTCGTTTCCGCTGCTGTGGACGATGACGATTTTGGTGATGATTTTGCCCATTTGCGGGACTGTATGCAAAAGGCGACGGGTGTTCAAGGAAAGCCTGTCCAAGCTGAACGGCGTCGTCCCGCCTGAAATCAAAGAGAATTTTTTGTTCCTGATTTTTGTGAATTTTCCTAAAGTTCTCGCGACGACAACCGATAGGGAGAAGTAAGAGGTATAGCCCGTGACAGTGAATCCCTTCCTCGTCAAAAACGTGGTGCGGACCTATGACCAGCACCAAGACACCGGCCGACGCATCGCCAGGTTCAAGAAGTACATGGACCGCGCCGGACAGGGGGATTCCGTTTCCATTTCCAAGGAAGCCAAGCGCCGCCAGCTCGTGGAGAAGGTCGCCCGGGAGATCGTGGACAACCTCATCGGCTCGGACAGCACCAACCCGGTGGTCCGGGACATCAAGCAGCAGCTCATGAGCGAGTTCGGTGGGGACATGGTCTTCAGGTACCCTGCGGACGGGAGCGGGCTTCAGGTACTGAAGAAGACGGAACAAGGCGTCAGCGAATTGACCAACGGCCAGAAGGATGTTTTCATGCGCCGGCTGTGGGAGATCGCCCTGAGCAGGGTCAACGAGACGATGCTCTGATATTTTTCATGCACGGGCGGGAAACCGCCGATGCGGCCGGCGCTGCCGGCGCAGCCGGGACACCCGGAGGGAGTGGAACATGACCATCAACACCATCACCACCAAGGTCAGCGGATACGAATCGCACCGCCTGGAGCAGCTGGAGCAGAAGCACCAGGAAGCCCAGAAGGCGGCCGCAAACCAGGAAGGCGCCAACGACCGCATCTCCATCTCCGAGGAGGGGCGCCTCAAGGCCGCGGCCTTCAAGACGGCGCAGGAAAGCGACGGGGTGCGCGCCGACAAGGTCTCGGACATCAAGGCCAGGATCGAGGCCGGCGAATACAAGCCCGAAGGCAAGGACATCGCGGCCAGCCTTGTGCGGCAGGAACTCGACGTCTGGGGATAGACCCGCGTCGGCAGAGGGAATGAAGAAGCCCGACCGGTCCGCCGGTCGGGCTTTTCTAGTTTCTTATGAGTTGGCCAGGCGCCTGTCCCCTCCGTCCAAGTCCCGCAGCAGCACGCGCGAGGGATAGGGAAGATCCGTCTGCGGGGACTGCAGGCCCAGACGTTCCTGGACGTTGACGCAGATGGGCCCCGTCAGGTTGAGGGTGCAGCCTTCTGGGTCTCCCTTGGGCACCGTGACGCTGACCAGGATGAACAGGTCGCTCACGCTCCGGATGCGGAGGATGCGCTCCTCCACCGAGGCCAGGCGTATCTCGTAGCCGGGCAGGAAGGAGAACGGGTCGGCCAGCATCATGCCCATGCCGGGCATCTCCATGCTCTGCAGGAAGTGGAACGGCGAGCCGGGCTTGAACTCGACCAGTGCGAACTCCCGCAGGGACTCAAAGCCGATGAGGCCCCGCGGAAAACGGATGGTCTTGTCCAGGGACACCGTGATGGACCCGATGCGGGTGTTTATCGTCTGTCTGTGCTTGTCCATAGTGCTGCCGCCATCATCAGGTCGTGGTTGTCGAGTTCAAGGGCCGAGGCGTTCTGGTTTTGCACCTTCTGGTACAACTCCTCACGATACACGGGCATGTGTTCGGGCACGTCGAGGCCGATCTTGATCTGCTGCCCCTTGATGCTCAGGATCGTGATCTTGATGTCGTCGCCCAGATGCACGCTTTCACCTGGCCGACGCGAGAGTATGAGCATAAACCCTTCCTAGAGGTAGTTGACCAGGCTCATCTTCATGATCATGGACGAGGATTTGAGGACTGTCTCATAGGACAGCTGCTGGTTGGCCAATTCCGTCAGGAGCGAGGCCAGGTCGACATCCTCGATGTTGCTCATGCGCTCGGTCTCGTTGAGCCCCAGACCCGAGAGCACCGTGTCGGCGACCTCGAGCCTGTTTTCCCGGGCGCCCACGGAAGCCAGCTGGGTGGTGAAATGTTCCTGGGAGGTCTTGAGGCTGTTGAGCGCTTCGGCGCAGCCTTGCTGGTCGTTGTTCTCCAGGGCCGCCACGAGCTTGCCCACGGCGACGAAGATGTTCTTCTCCCCGGCCGAATCGCCGAAGGCGGGCTGGGAGCCGTGCTCGTAGTAGCCGCCGAAGACCTCGGAGCCGATGTTGTTGAGCTGCACGTACTGGCCCGCCGAAATCTCGACCTCGTGGGCCGCGGTCTGGGGGTGGATGACGAACTGGTCCCCCGCCTCCAGGCCGAACTCGCTGCCTCGCCCCGAAAGCACGAGCTTGCCGCCCGGCACGAGAAGTTCGACCGGCTTGACCGGATCGCCGGGATTTGGGGGCGTACTATTGGATACGGAATGCCCCGATAACCAAGTCCCCCCCCCGTCGGTGCTGTAGGAGTAGTTTATCGTCCCGCCTGTGCCGATAGTAATGGTATTTTCCATGCGCACCATTACGTCGCCATCGAAAAGACCACGCCCTTCGGCGTTGAGCGCAGAGCCCATCTTCACCACGCCCGTGGAACCGGACTTCACCGTGAATTCAGCTCCGACAAGATTCGTTCCTGACAGGCGTACCGCGCCGTAAGGCGTTTCCAGCAGCAAAGGCCTGGAATCCGGCATCGTCGTTGTCCAAGTCTCTGGAGAGCCGTTGACCTGGGCCGAAACGGTAATCGCCAAGTCCGTCCCCGACGCCGCGACGACGACATCAACATCCCGCTCGAACCCACCAAGAGGCTCGGCCACAACGTCGAGGCCGCCTGCTGTATACTTCACCGCAGACTGGGACTCGTGATCCCCCTTGTACACGGCCGTGGGCGCGACGGTCAGCCAGGAACCGGTTGTCCGGTTGGTGTTGGTCTCGGGCGAAAGGTCGAGGACCCTGCCCTTGGGCAGTTGGAGGCTGACGCCGCCCATGTCCAGGACGCCGCCTGTCCCCACCGAGCCCGTAGTCCAGGTCTTTCCGCCGTCGCTGGAGTAGCGGCAGGGAATGGCAGCGTCGCCCACCGTAGCCGTGTCGCCTTCGTTGCCGATGAACTGCACGACGATGCTGCGGCTTGCGGCGCCCGAGGCCAGCCCCAGGCTCTTGCCGTCCTCGTCGTAGACCATGAGCCCTTCCTCGAAGGCGTTCTGCTCGAACTTCTGGCCACCGAAGATGGACTTGCCCTCGTAGCGGGTGTTGCCCAGGTTGACGAGTTGGCTGAAGAGCTGGCGGACCTCGTAGGCCGTGGCTTCGCGGTCCGAGGCCGTCATGGTGCCCGTGGACCCCTGCTCGGCCAGGCCCTTGAGCTTAGTCAGGATGGCGCTGGACTGGAGCATGGACTCGTCGGCCAGGTTCAGCCAGCCCGTGGCCGTGTCGATGTTGGCGCGGTACTGGTTGATGGCCGACAGGGAGCTGCGGTAGTCGAGGACCCTGGCCGTGCCGACGGGATCGTCGGAAGGCTTGTTGATGCGCTTCTGGCTGGAGGCCTGCATGTTCAGTTCCATCAGGCGGGACTGGGTGTTCTGCAGGTTGAAGAGAAAACTGCTGTACTGGTTGCGAAGGGATACGCGCATTGCCGGCCTCCTACTGCTTGAGCCCGAGCAGAACCTGCAGCATGGATTCCGCCGTGGTGATCAGCTTCGCGGCCGCCGTGTAGGCGTGCTGGAACTTGATCAGGTTGGTCATTTCCTCGTCCAGGTTCACGCCTGAAACGGATTCCTGGCGGGACAGAAGGTCCGTGGCCAGGGCCTCGTTGTACTCGTAGTTGAATTTGGCGCTCTGGGTGTCGGAGCCGGCCTTGGCCACGATGGTGGAATAATATTCCCCCAGTGTCTGCTGCGTGGTGCCTTCGGACTGGGTACGCGTCGACACGGAGGCGGACTGCAGCGCGGCGATGGCCTTGGCCGTGGTGTTGTCGCCCTCGTTCATCTCGCCGGCGCCGTTGACATGTCCGGTGTTGATGTAGGCGATGTTGCCGAGGATGGTCGAGTTGATTGCCAAATCGCCCGCGTTTGCGCCCTCGAAAAAGGTGTTGATGCCCAGGGCGGCCAGAAGGCCCGTGGAGTCTGAGCCGAAGGCGAAATCGTAGCCGTCCTTGGCTTTGATTTGCAGGTGCCCATCGATGATGTCGGCCGTAACGGTTCCGGAAGGGAAAGCGGCATTCACTGCATTCACGACATCCTGCAGCGAATTGGTCGTGCTGAAATTCTTAACCTCCAAATTCGTCGCATCAAAATCGAAATCCAACGGGGAAGACTGGACGATCTGTCCGGTCTGTTCATTGTAGACACTGATGACGAGGTTTCCGGCCGCAAGCTTGTCGCCGAACACCAGCCCGGCCGCGCTCCCCAGCGCTGCGCTCGTTGATCCGACACCGAAGCTGCCGATCACATTCTCGAACCGCTCCATCCCCGTGCCCTGGGAATGAAGGCGGTTCACCTCCCAGGACAGACTTTCGGCGAAGGCGTCGAGCTTTTCCAGGTACCCGCCGATGCCCGCGTCGCGGAACTGGAAATACCCGGCCAGGCTGCCCCCCGTGAGCCGGCGATCGTTGTCCAGCCCGTTGCTCTGGACCTGTGGCGTGATGTTCACCTTGGACGAGGAGGTTTCGTACCAGAACAGGGACTTATTGGGGAGCACCTGAAACGTGTCGCCAGCCTGGAGGCTTGTCCCCGTGCCAATGTCGAACTTCAGGACCCCGCGGCCGTCGGGCATGAGAATGCCGTCCTTGCTCGCGGTAAACTCGGAGTTGCCGCTCTCGTCCTTGAGGAGGGTCTTCCCGCCATCGATGTAGACCTCATACTTCACCACGGAGCCAACCTGGGAAACGATCTTCACCGTGTATTCCGTGGCACTCTCGCCATCATAGGCAATCGAACCCTTGAAAGATGAACCCGACTTCAGGTTCGCAATGGTCTGGGGCGCCTCGAAGGCCAGACGGAAGGAGTTGGACCCGTCCACCAGGGTGTGCCCGGCCGTGGTGGTGATGGTCAGGTTGCCCAGGCCGTTGTCGATGACGTTTATGTCCATCTTCTCGGCGAGCTGCCGGACGAGCTGCGTGCGCTCGTCACGCAGGCCGTTGGCGTTGTTCTTGCCCGTCTCCTCGGTAACAGTGATCTGCCGGTTGAGCTCGGCGATGCCGGTCAGAAGCTTGTTGATGGCGGTGACTTCGGCGGAGATGACGTCATCGGCCCCGTCCTGCAGGCGTTGCAGGTCGCCCTGCACGGACTGCACGGCGCTGACCAGGTTTGCGGCGTGGCCCAGCAGGGCCGACCTGGCGCTCGTGTCCTCGGGATTGGACGCCAGGGTCTGCCAATCTGCCCAGAACGCCGCCAGCGCGGAATTGACGCCGTCGGTGCTCGACTCGTTCAGGACCATCTCCACGTTCTTCAGGTTCTCATAGAGGGTCTGCCAACGCGCTTCATCCGAACTCTTGTCCAGGTACTGCGCCTCGATGAACTCGTCGAAATAGCGGACGACCTCCACGGCGTTGACCCCCGTGCCGAGCTGTCCAGGCGACGAGCTGATGTACATGCCGTCTTCCAGACGCACGGCCTGACGGCTGTAGCCGGGGGTGTTGGCGTTTGAAATGTTGTTGCCGACGACCTCGATGGCCGCCTGGTTGGCGAACAGGGATTTCTTCCCTATTTCGAGCATGGAGCCGATGCCGGCCATTTAGAACCTCCCGCGCAGCAAGGTGGCCGTGGCCGTGCGGTCGCGCCATGTTCCCTTGGCGGTGTAGGTGTTGCGCTCCTTCGGGGCGACTTGACTCTGGAAGTGGCTCAGCAGCGAACCGCTCTGCTTCCACAGGGCCATGGCCAGATCGGCGTTGACCGTGGCCTGGCGGGCGCTCTCCTGCTCGTCGGCGATGATTTTGGCGCGCCACGTCTCGAAAACCCGCCGCTCGACTTCGCCGAGTCCATCCAGAAAGGGCCCGAGCTTGGCGAAACCCGCCCGCTGCAGGGCATCGGCAAGTGACTCGCGCTCGCGGACAAGCTGCCGGATAAGCTCCTGAATGGACATCTCCAGCCCCGCCACCGCGTCGGGCTGCCCCGCGCGCAGGAGCGCGTGCTCTTCCCGCAGGAGCTGACAGAGAAGCTCCGTGCCTCTGGCCTGACGAATGAGACTGCCGAGTGTGATCTGTCGCATGGTGAACTTCCTTCGAAAATACGGACTTTGCTTCGGGTAGGGCAGGAAAGACCTGCCCGCCGCTTGGGCCTCTTCCACGACTGTGCAAATTTCCGACCACCGGGGTGTGCGAGCCTTCAGGGACGCGGCTAAGCGGATTTGCGGCCACAGGGCACGACACTGCGCCGCGCCCTTCCCGGCAAGATTTTCCGGCTCTGTCAGTCGCCGTTCTCCAAATCCATGCGCACCACCCGCAGGGCTTCCTCGAGATCCGAGGACGCCCTGGCCACGGGAGGCTCCGCCGGGGCCGGGCCGTTCGCCTTCTCGATGCTCCGGGCCAGCTGCTCGGCCTGGCGCTGGGCGGTCATGGCGGCCAGGGTTCCGGCCGGGACGTCCTGAACGCGGGCCTCGGCCTGGAGCTTCGAAAGGGCCTTGTGGTCCAGGGGCTTCAAGGGCTTGGCGGAGTCCGTGTCGCGGCTGGCGTTGACGAGACGCTGCGAGAGGTTCTCGTACAGGAGATCCGAGAGGCCGATGCCGCCGCTGCGGGACATCTTGACCGAGAGTTCCTGGTCGAACATGGACAGGTAGCTCTCCTCCTCCTTGGAGTGGAGCATGCCGTCCTTGGGCACCGAGGAGCGCATCTGCTTCCAGATCTGCCCGATGAACACGGCCTCGAAATCCTGGCAGGCCTTGCGGAGCTTGGCCTCGTCCTGGCCCTTGTCGCCGGGTTCGAGATGGGAGCGCAGCTCGCGCAGGCGGTTCTGCAGGCTTTGGCCGCCTTCCTGGGCAGGCAGGGCCGTGGGTGTGAGGAATTCGCTCATGTCGTCTCCCGTGTTAGAGGACCTCGAGATCGGCGTGCAGCGATCCGGCCGACTTCATGGTTCTCAGGATGGAAATGAGGTCGCGCGGCGTGGCCCCGATGGCGTTGAGGCCGTCGACAAGTTCCTGGATGGACGCCCCGTCCATGAGGATGAGGCGGCGCTGCTCCTCCCGCACCCCGACCTGCGTGGACGGCGTGACCACGGTGCGGCCCTGGGCGAAGGCTCCGGGCTGGGAAACCTGCGGCTGTTCGGACACGATGACGTTCAGGTTGCCGTGGGATACGGCCACCTTCGACAAGGTGACGTTGGCCCCGAGGACCACGGTGCCGGTCTTCTCGTCGACCACGACCTTGGCCCGACTGTCGGGACGGACCTCCAGGTTTTCCAGGGAAGCCATGAGGGCCACGATGTTGCCCTGGTACTTCGGCGGAACCTGCAGGCGGACCGTGGACGCGTCCTGCGCCGCGGCGTACTGCCCGCCCATGGCGCGGTTCAGGGTGTCCGTGACCTGCTTGGCCGTGGAGAAATCCTCCACGCCGAGCTGGATGGCCACCTCGGCCTGCTCGTTGAACGAAAAGGGCACGCTGCGCTCCACCACCGCTCCACCGGGGATGCGTCCCACGGTGGTGATGTTCTTGGTGGCCGAGGCCGCCTCGCCGCTGGCGGAAAACCCGCCCACGGCCAGGGGACCCTGGCACAGGGCGTAGACGTTGCCGTCGACGCCCTTGAGGGGGGTCAGCAGGAGCACGCCGCCCAACAACGACGCCGCGTCGCCCACGGAAGAGACCGTGGCGTCGAGACGCGACCCGGGCCGGGACGAGGCGGGCATCTTGACCGTGACCATGACCGCGGCCACGTTCTTGGGCTTGAGGGCTGAACGGTCGACCTTCACGCCCATGCCCTCCAGCATGTTGGCCATGGACTGCACCGTGAACCGGGACCCGCTCTTGTCGCCGGTGCCGGGCAGGCCGACCACCAGGCCGTAGCCGACCAGATCGTTGGAGCGCACGCCCCCAAAGGTGGCGATGTCCTTGAGACGGGCGCCGTAGGCGGGACCGCAGAAGGCCGCCAGAACCACGATGATGACGAACCGGACCAGGCCGGCGCGAAGGCTAGAAGGGCCACACATTGTCGAGTATCCTCGCGAGCCACCCTGGGCGTTGCTTTTCGGCCAGGATGCCCTCGCCGTAGAGTTCGATGCGGGCTTCGGCCATGCTGGTGGATTTGATGGTGTTGTCGGCGTCGATGTCGCGGTCCCGGACCACGCCCTGGACCACGACGATCTGCGTCTCGCCGTTGACTCTCGTCTCCCTCGCGCCGACGACCTCCATGAGACCGCCGCCCAGAACGCGGGAAACCCGCGCCGCCACGGTGGTGCTGATGGTGCTTTCGCGCTTGGTCTCGCCGTCGCCTTCGAATTTGCTGGAGGAGTCGGCCTTGACCAGGGAATCCGCGCCGACCGTCGCACCGGGGATGAGCGGCAGCTTGTCCTTCCCGAGATATGCGCTGACGCCCAGGTCCACGTTGTTGGCCCTGTCGGCCGTGGTCGTGGCCTTGTTTTTGGCCAGGGTCGTCTCCACGACCTTGATGAGTACCACGTCGCCGACCCTGCGGGCGCGGGCGTCGGCGAAGAGCGACGTCGCGCCGTCGGGGTCGTAGAGGGAGCCCGGGTTGGTCGCCGGGTCCGCCCGTTCCTGTGGCGGAGGCGTGACGATGGCCGCGGGCATGGGCGGCCGGCTCGTGGCCCGGCATCCGGCCAGGGCCAGAACGGCTATGAAAAGGTACGTCAGTCTGTGCATGTTTCCTCCCGGACTACGGCACCAGGGCCGTTTCCGCGTCGACGATCCGTGCGGCCACCACCCGGCGGCTCTGCATGTTCCGGACCTTTATGGTGCTGCCGATGCCCCCGTCCTCGAGGCTCTCCACCGGCACGGTCAGCTTCAGGGATTCCCCCTCGTAGACCAGGGTCAGAACCTGGCCCTTGGCCACGACCGGGATGGGTTCCACGGCCTCGGCCGAAATGACCTGCCCCTCGCCTACGGGCGCGGTCATGCGCAGGGGCAGCCCTCGCCCGTCCCAGGGCGGACGGGCCATGTAGGCCAGATTCTTGCGCGCGAACCCGACCAGCCCGGCCTCCAGCACGTCGCCCCGGTTCAGGACCCGGGACGCGCAGGGGACGGTCTTCCAGACATCGGCGAAGACCGTGCCCGTAAAGCTCTCAACCACGCGCCCGCCCTCGTCCACGGCTTCGAGCCGCAGGCTGATGCGTCCCGGCGCCGGCGTCGCAACGGGCACGACGCGGATCTGCACGGGCGTCGTGTCCTTGAGGAAGAGGTAGTCGGCGATGCGGTGCTCGCGGATTTCGACGTCACCCTCATAGCCGGCCAGCGCCGTCGTCAAAATTTTGTCGATACCGGAAATGAGGCTGCGGCCGCTGACGACCTGCCCCCCGCGCTGGACCTGCACCTGGTCCGGAACCTCGATGGGCGGCAGCCCCGGCCCCAGGCGCTGCTCGATGAGCTCGCGCAGCCTGGGCCCGTTCAGGTTGGCCCGTGCACCGGGAAACCGCGGCGCGGCCAGCAGCGGGGCATCCCCGACCCCGGCCAGCACGGCCTCGGCCCGCAGGCCCTCGGCCTTGGCCAGGTCGCGCAGGGCGATGGCCTCCCCGTCCACGCACACGGCTTCCGCCACGACCAGCCTGTCCTGGGACAAGGCCAGGCCGGGAATGAACAGGAGCGTGAGCAGGATGACGAAAAGACGCATTCCCTACCTCTTCAGCTGATTGGCGATCTGCAGCAGGGAGTCGGCCGTGGAAATGGACTTGGAGTTGGCCTCGTAGGCGCGCTGCCCGACGATCATGTTGACCATCTCCTCGACGATCTCCACGTTGGACATCTCCAGAAACCCCTGGGCCAGGGTGCCGGCGTTGTTCTCGCCGGGCACGCTCTCCACCGCCTCGCCCGAACCGTCGGTCTGGACGTAGAGATTGCGGCCCACGGCCTTGAGGCCAGCGGGGTTGATGAAGGTGTAGACGGGGATGTCCGTGGCCGCGATCTCCGCGCCCGCCTTGTCCACGCAGGTCAGATGTCCGTCCTCGGTGATGACGATGTTCTGGGTTTCGGGCGGCACGACGAACTCGGGCTGCAGGGGGTGCCCGTTGTCGGTCACGATGCGGCCGTCGCTGTCGAGCTTGAAGGCGCCGTTTCTGGTGTAGTGCTCTTCACCGTTGCGATCGACACGGAAGAACCCTTCGCCCTCGATGACCAGATCGAGCTGGTTGCCCGTGTTCTGGAAATCGCCCTGGGTGAAGATCTTGTGCACGGACACCGGACGCACGCCCATGCCCACCTGCATGCCCACAGGCAGCTGGTTGCCGTCCTGGGTGGTCGCCCCGGCGATCTTCATGTTCTGGTACATGAGATCCTCGAACTCGGCCCTGTTCTTCTTGAAGCCCGTGGTATTGACGTTGGCCAAGTTGTTGGAGGTGACGTCCAGGCTGAGCTGCTGGGCGATCATGCCCGAAGCGCTGGTCCATAAGGCTCGAATCATACTCTTCTCCTTGCGGCGCGGTGCGCCGCGGCCGGACTCCCGAACGGGGCGCCGCGGCCTGCATCCGTAATTATTATCTCGGCGCGCCCACTTCGGCGATGGCCTTCTTGTCCTGCTCGAAGGTTCCGCTGATCATCTTCTGATAGGCCTCGAAGGCCCGCAGGGCCTCGATCATGTTGACCATCTCCGAGACCACCTCGACGTTGGCGCTCTCCAGGAACCCTTGCTCCACCGTGGCGTCCTCGGCCGGGACGGGCTGGACGCCCGCGTCGGGCCTGACGCGCAGCATGGAGTTGCCGACCTTTTCCAGCGCGCGGGGATCCTCGACCCGGACCAGGGAGATGACGTCCACCGCTTCACCGTTCACGGACAGCTGGCCGCTCGAATCGACGAGCACCGTGCCGTCCTCGGGAATCTGCAGCGGACCGCCCTCGCCCAGGAGCTGATTGCCGTGGCCGTCCACGATGTAGCCTTCGCTTGAGCGGTGGTAGACGCCCTGGCGGGTTAAAAATTCCCCTTCCGGCGTCTGGACTCGGAAAAAGCCGTCACCGGCGATGGCCAGATCCAGAGGGTTGCCCGTGCTGCGCATGGTTCCCTGGGACAAGTCTATGACCTGCTCGGCGATCCTGGGCTGGGCCAGGACGTTGCCCTGAGGCCACGGCACCCGGTCGCGCAGGCTGGTGTTGGGGTCCAACAGGTCGTGGGCGTAACGGCGGAACGTGTCCCGGAACGAGAGTTTGTCCGCCTTGAAGCCCGTGGTGTTCACGTTCGCCAAATTATTGGCGATGGTATCAAGCCTGTGCTGCTGGGTCAGGGCCCCGAACACGGCGCTGTAGCTGCTTTCTTGCATGGGAATCCTCCTCGGCACGAGGCTTCTTGCACATACCAGGCCAGTGAGCCAAAGCCCGGATGCCGCGGGGAAACGACGCGGGAAAAAAACACTTGACGGCCATCCCCCCAGTCATGCAAGGGAAACGGTTGCAGAGCGGGTGTAGCTCAATGGCAGAGTACAAGCTTCCCAAGCTTGGAGTTGCGAGTTCGACCCTCGTCACCCGCTCCACTCCTGTATGTGGTCATACTGATATTCGGTAGCTGATGGGGGTGGGCCTTTTCGTGGTCCACCTTTTTTTTTCCGGCAGGCAATTATGGACATGAACGAAATTCACGCAAGGCTTCTGGAACTGGTCACGCCCCTCTGTCTGGCGCGGGATCTCGAGATTTGGGGCATCGACCTGCTCTTCGGGGCCGGCGGACGCCACAAGATCGTGCGCGTCTACCTCGACTCCGCCCAGGGCGTGGGCATCGAAGAGTGCGCCGACATCAGCCGCCACCTGAGCCTGGCCCTGGACGTCGAGGACATCATCCCCGGGGCGTTCACCCTGGAGGTCTCCTCGCCCGGCCTGGAACGCCCGTTCTTCTCGCTGGAGCAGATGACCGCCTACATCGGCCAGACGGTGCGTCTGCGCCTGGACAAGCCCCTTGAGGGCAGAAAAAATTTCAAGGGCAGCCTGCTTGCCATAAGTCCCCCCCTGTTCACCCTGTCCGACGGCGCGAACACCTTCGAACTGAACTGGGAGGACGTGGGCAAGATCAATCTCGTCTACGAACACCACGACCAGGGCAAGCCCGGAAAACGATAATATTTCGGAACGCGGCGGTTGTTTCCGCCCTCAGAACGGAGGACGTTCATGAATTTGGAACTCAAGAAAGCCATCGATCAGATCAGCAAGGACAAGGGCATCGACCGGGAGATGCTGATCGACACCCTGGAAGAAGCCATTCGGGCCTCCGTGACCAAGAAGTATGGCGACAAGATGGATATCGAGGTCACCTTCAACGAGGAGACCGGCGAGATCGAAGTCTACCAGTTCAAGATCGTGGTCGAGGAGGTCGAGGATCCCGACACCGAGATCATCATGGCCGACGCCATCAAGCACGACCCCAACGTCGAGCTTGACGACGCCATCGGATTCCGCCTGCAGGTCGAGGACCTGGGCCGCATCGCCGCCCAGAGCGCCAAGCAGGTCATCATCCAGCGCATGCGCGACGCCGAGCAGGAAATCATTTACGAGGAATACAAGAACCGCAAGGGCGAGATCGTCAGCGGCATCATCCAGCGCCGCGACCGTTCGGGCTGGATCATCAACCTCGGCCGCACCGAGGCCCTGCTGCCCAAGGACAAGCAGATCCCGCGCGAGCGCTTCCGCCAGGGAGACCGTGTCGAGGGTCTGATCATCGACGTGCGCAAGGAAGGCCGCGGGCCGCAGATCATCATCACCCGCTCCGACTCCGAATACATGGTCGCCCTCTTCCGCCGCGAGGTGCCCGAAGTGGCCGACGGAACGGTCAACATCATGGGCGTGGCCCGCGACCCGGGCCTGCGCGCCAAGGTCACGGTCCTGTCCCAGGACTCCAACGTGGACCCGGTCGGCGCCTGCGTCGGCATCCGCGGCTCGCGCATCCACAACATCGTGCAGGAACTGCGCGGCGAGCGCATCGACATCGTGCTCTGGAGCCCGGACATCGCCACCTACGCGGCCAATGCCCTGTCCCCGGCGCGCATCTCCAAGATCGCCATCGACGACGAGGAGAAGTCCCTGGAGGTCGTGGTGCCCGAAGACCAGCTGACCCCGGCCATCGGCAAGAAGGGCCAGAACGTCAAGCTGGCCGCAAAGCTGCTGGGCTGGAAGATCGACATCTTCACCAACACCCGCTTCAACAAGGTGCACAAGAACCGGCAGCTCCTGGAGCAGTTGGCCAGCGCGGCCCAGGTCTCCGTGGCCGACTTCATCGAGGCGGGCTTCGACTCCCTCGAAGCCATCGCCGCCTGCACCAACGAGCAGCTCTTTGACATCCAGGGTATCGACGAGGAAAACATCGGCAACCTGCGCGCGGCCCTGAACCTGCTCATCAGCCAGAACAAGGAAGAGGAGCCGGAAACGGTCGCGCAAGAGCCGGCGGAAGACGCCGGCGGCGAGCAGGCAGAGGCCGGGGAAGAGGAATAGGATGGAACCTGTGGACGCGCCGGCCCGAAGCGGCCATCGGCCGATGCGCATGTGCGTCGTCTGCAGGCAGCGATTTTACAAGGACGAACTGCTGAGATTTGTCTGCCCTGTTCACGGAGAGCTCACTCTGACCGCTGACAGCACCGGAAAACTGCCGGGACGGGGATTTTATCTTTGCCGCGATGCGGCGTGCCGGAACAGATTCGAGCGATTCAAGGGCTGGCAGAAGAAATGCAAGGGGGTTGGGAATGTCCATTAGATTGCGCGTGAGGGATCTGGCCACGGAGCTTGATATCTCCAGCAAGGATTTGATGACGATATTGCGGGAGCTCAGGATTCCGGCCAAGAGCCACATGAGCAGCCTGACCGATGAAGAGGCCGATCAGGTGCGCAGCCACCACCGAAACAGGTCCGCCGAGCCGCAGGTCGTCGAGACGCGCGCCACCTCGGGAGTCATCGTACGCAAGCGCCACAGGGCCGCGGCTGTCGAAGCCCCCTCCGCGGCCGAAGCCACGGCCGGCGAAACGCAAACCGAGGCCGAAGCCGGCGAGGCCGCTCCCGAAGCAGCCACTGAAAAGCCGAGAACTCGCAAGTCCGCTCGCGCCGTGGTCATCACGCCGGCCCGCATCATCACCCCGGAACCGGTCGCGCCGACAGCCGCGGAAGAGGCTGCCCCCGAAGCGCCCGAGACCGTAGCGGTCGCCGAGGCACCCGAAGCACCGGCAGAGCCCGTGGCCGCCGAAGCCCCTGCGCAGCCCGTCGCCGTCGAAGAGACGGCAGCCGAGGAAGACGCAGGGGACGGGGGCGACGAAACGGCCGAAGCCACGACGGATACAGCCGCCGAAGGCGATGACGAGGCCAAAAAGGGCCGCAAGAAAGGCAAAAAGCCCAAGCCGGCTCCGCCGACCGTCGCGGTCAAGGTCATTTCCCGCCCGACCATCGTCGAATTTCCCGACACCCGCCCCGAAGGCCAGCCGCCCGTCAGACCCATGGGTCCGGCCGCGCGCCCCATGGGCCCTGCCGCACAGCGCCCCATGGGCCCCGCCGGCCAGCGTCCGGGCGGCCCCGGCCAGCGTCCCGCCGGTCCCGCGGGCCCGCGCCCGGGCGGTCCCCGTCCCATGGGCCCTGGTGACACCGGCGCCCCCCGCCCCGCGCCCGAAGGCGAAGCCGCGCGCAATGCCCGCGGCAAGAAGAAGGGCCGTCGCACCGTGGAGGCCGAGGATCTGTACCGCAAGGAGGAGTTCAACCTGAGCAAGGGCAAAAAGGCCCAGCGCGCAGAGGCCCGCAGGGCCGGCGGAGCCCGCGCTCAGCAGCAGATCACCCAGCCGCTGAAGGCGTCCAAGCGCAAGATCCGCGTCGAGGACACCATCCGCCTGACGGACTTGGCCCATCAGATGGGCATCAAGGCCCAGGACCTGATCAAGAAGCTCTTCTCCATGGGCGTCATGGCGACCATCAACCAGTCGCTGGATTTCGATACCGCGCTGCTGCTGGCGGCCGAGTTCAAGTACGAGGTGGAGAAGGTCGGCTTCTCCGAAGACGAATTCCTGCTGCCCAAGGAGGCCGACAAGGCCGAGGACCTGAAGCCGCGTCCGCCCGTGGTGACCATCATGGGCCACGTCGACCACGGCAAGACCTCGCTCCTTGACGCCATCCGTTCCACGAGCGTGGCATCGGGCGAGGCCGGCGGCATCACCCAGCACATCGGCGCGTACCACGTCAACACGCCGCGCGGCGAAGTGGTATTCCTCGACACGCCCGGCCACGAGGCATTCACCACCATGCGCGCCCGCGGCGCCAAGGTCACGGACATCGTCGTCCTGGTCGTGGCCGCCGACGACGGCGTCATGGAGCAGACCCGCGAGGCCGTGAGCCACTCCAAGGCAGCAGGCGTGCCCATCGTCGTGGCCGTGAACAAGATGGACAAGGAAGGGGCCGACCCCGACCGCGTCAAGCGCGAGTTGTCCGACCTGGGCCTCATGCCCGAGGACTGGGGCGGCGAGACCATCTACGCCCACGTCTCGGCCAAGAAGCGCCAGGGCCTGGACGAACTGCTGGAACTGATCCTCCTGCAGGCCGAAGTGCTCGACCTCAAGGCCAACCCGGACAAGCCCGGCCGCGGCCACGTGGTCGAGGCGAAGCTTGACAAGGGACGCGGCCCCGTGGGCACGGTCCTCATCCAGGAAGGCCAGATCAACCAGGGCGACGCCTTCGTCTGCGGCCTGATCAGCGGCAAGGTCCGCGCCATGTTCGACGACCAGGGCAACCAGATCAAGTCCGCCGGACCGGCCATCCCGACCGAGATCCAGGGCTTCGAGGCCATCCCCGAAGCCGGCGACGAGTTCGTCATCGTCAAGGACGAGAAGGTCGCCCGCAAGATCGCCGAGGACCGCCGCGTCAAGCACCGCGACCG
This sequence comes from Desulfomicrobium escambiense DSM 10707, assembly GCF_000428825.1. Taxonomy (NCBI): domain Bacteria; kingdom Pseudomonadati; phylum Thermodesulfobacteriota; class Desulfovibrionia; order Desulfovibrionales; family Desulfomicrobiaceae; genus Desulfomicrobium; species Desulfomicrobium escambiense. Next base: position 61,817 of record NZ_AUAR01000006.1, read on the forward strand.
CGAACTGGCCAAGGAATCCAAGGTCACTCTGGAAAGCTTCCTGGCCTCCAAGGCCGGTGAAGAGGCCCAGAACCTGAACCTGCTGTTGAAGGCCGACGTGCAGGGCTCCCTGGAGGCCATCTCCGAGGCGCTGCGCAAGCTGTCCACGGACGAGGTCAAGATCGCCATCGTTCATGGCGGCGCCGGTGCCATCACCGAATCCGACATCCTGCTGGCCTCGGCCTCCAACGCCATCATCATCGGCTTCAACATCCGGCCCACGGCCAAGATCAAGGAAGTGGCCGAGCAGGAGAAGGTCGACATCCGCTTCTACGACATCATCTACAAGCTGGTGGATGACATCAAGGCGGCCATGTCCGGCATGCTCTCGCCCGACATCAAGGAAGTGTACCTCGGCCAGGCCGACGTGCAGCAGGTCTTCAGCGTGCCCAAGGTCGGCAACATCGCCGGCTGCATGGTCAGCGACGGCAAGCTCAAGCGCAACGCCGGCATCCGCCTGCTGCGCAGCGGCGTGGTCATCTACACCGGCAAGCTGTCTTCCCTGAAACGATTCAAGGACGACGCCAAGGAAGTGACCAAGGGCTACGACTGCGGTGCGGCCCTGGAGAACTTCAACGACATCAAGGTCGGCGACATCATCGAGGCCTTCGAACTGGTCGAGGAAGCCCGGACCATCTAGGCGAGGACGTAAAACGTGAAAAAAAGGCATGGATCCCCGCCTTCGCGGGGATGACAAGAAGGTAGCCCGGGCCGCCTGTGCGTCATTCCCGCGAAGGCGGGAATCCATGCCTTCCGTTTATCCGCCACGCCTGAACCGCAACGGATGTACGGCCATGATCATCGGCACCCTGCGCCTGGAATTCCGTCTGCACGGCGTTTTTTCCTTGAAGGAAAAGCGGAAAAGCGCCAACAGTCTGAAGCAGAAGCTGCGCAACACCTTCAACGTCGCCGTGGCCGAGACCGAGTCCCAGGACTCGCACCAGACCCTGGTCCTGGGCGTGGTCACGGTGTCCAATGAATCCGGTTACGTGCACAGCCAGCTGTCCAAGGTCCTGGCCATGGTCGAAGCCTCGACGTCCGACGAACTGGTCCATGCCGACATGGACGTATTTGGAGCCTGATTTTCTATGCAAAGAAGCAATTCGCGCCGTGCCGTGCAGATGGGTGACCAGATCATGCAGGTCCTGGCCTCCCTCCTGGTTCAGGAGGTCGAGGACCCGACCCTGCAGCTCGTGACCATCACCGGAGTGCGCCTCAACCGGGACTTCAGCATCGCCGAGGTCCTCTACACCCACATCAGGGGACGCTCGGCCGAACCCGAGATCACCAAGGCCCTGACACGCGCCAAGGGTTTCCTGCGCACGCGCCTGGGCAAGGAGCTCAAGCTGCGGGGCATCCCCGACCTGCGCTTCCAGTGGGACACCTTTCTCGAGGACATGGTCTATGATGCCCCACCTCAAGCCGATCATTGAGCACATCCGGGAGACCGACAACTTCCTGGTCCTCTCCCACGTGTCCCCCGACGGCGACGCCCTGGGCTCCATGCTGGCCATGGGCGAGTTGCTGGCGGCCCTGGGCAAGCGCGTGACCCTGTTCAACGAGTCCGGCATCCCCAGCCGTTTCTCCTGGCTCGCCCCCAAGCGCGAGATTCTGACGGCCCTGCCCGAAAACGAGCCGGACACCATCATCGTGCTGGACTGCGGCAGCGCCGAGCGTACCGGCGAGGTCATCCGCCCGTGGCTCGCGTCCAAGACCGTGATCAACATCGACCACCACCTGGGCAACCCGAAGTTCGGGACGATGAACTGGATCGAGGAGCGCTCCTCGTCCGTGGGTGAGATGGTCGGCATCCTGTCGCGCAAGCTCGGCGTGCCCATGGTGGGGCTGCTGGGTGAATACGTCTACCTGGCCCTCATCTCCGACACGGGCGACTTCTGTTTCAACAACACCCGCCCAGAAACCCTGGAGATGGCCGCCGAAATCCTGCGCCTGGGCCTGCTGCCCGGCCCCTTCCATGAGCAGAAGCAGTCCACCGGCACCCTGAACCAACTGCAGATGCGCGGCGAAGTGCTGCGGCAGGCCGGCCTCCACGCCGGCGGCCGCGTGACGCTCATCGCCTTCACCCGCGAACTCTTCGAGCGCACGGGCACCGGCCCCGAAGACACGGAAGGGCTGGTCAACACCGTCCTCTACGTGCGCGGGGTGCAGGCGGCAGTCAGCCTGCGCGAGGAGGACAAGGGCATCAAATTTTCCCTGCGCTCCAAGGGCAGCGTCAACGTGCAGGCCGTGGCCGCACGCTTCGGCGGCGGCGGACACCGCAACGCCGCCGGCGGCACCCTGGAGGTGCCCATGGACGAGGCCAAGGCGACCCTGATCCGGGCCGTGACCGAGGAGCTGGACCGCGCGTGAACTCCACTGCCCTGAAACAACTTGACGGGGTCCTGGTTTTGCATAAACCGGGAGGTCCGACCTCAACGGATTGCCTGAACCGGATCAAGCGCAGCCTCGGCCAGAAGAAGATCGGCCACGCCGGCACCCTGGACCCCATGGCCACGGGTGTGCTCGTGGTGCTCCTGGGCCAGGGCACCAAGCTCGCGAACTACCTGAGCGAGGACCGCAAGACCTACCGCGGCACTCTCGTCCTGGGTCGCACCACGGACACCTACGACGTGCAGGGCGAGATCATGGCCGAAAGCCCCTGGGAGCACCTGGACCCGGAGGCGGTCAGGGCCGACATCATGGGCTGGCTCGGGACCATGAGCCAGGAAGTGCCGCCCGTCTCGGCGGCCAAACATCAGGGCAAGCCCCTGTACGCCCTGCACCGGGCCGGGAAGGAAGTCCCGGTCAAGGTCAAGGACGTGACAATTTTCGACGTGGAGATCCTGTCCATGGATCTGCCCAGCGTCACTTTTCGAGTGACCTGCTCCGCGGGCACCTACATCCGCTCCCTGGCCCACAGCCTGGGGAAGCGACTTGGGTGCGGAGCGGTCCTCAGCGAACTGGAGCGTGAGGCGAGCCATCCGTTCACCCTCGCCCAGGCCCACGACCTGGAAACGGTCCTGGAAAGCGGCGACCGGCTCATAGAGCTGGTCCTGCCCATGGTCCAGGCCCTGCCCCACTGGCCCAAGCTCCTGCTCAACACCGAGCAGGCCCTGCTGGTGCGCAACGGGGCATGGCTGCCGACGACCCTGTTTCCGGAGTACCCGGCCCAGGAAGGGGACCGGGCCCTGCTGCTCTCCCCGTCCCGCGAGCCTCTGGCTCTTGCGGGAGCGCAGCTCAAGGGCCAGGTTCTGTCCTGGGCGATCATGCGCGGTCTCTGGCAAGCGTAAGGCTTCGGTTCGCACGTGGATAATGGAAAAGCGGAAGAAACATGAAAACCGGAGGATATTGCTGTGGTCTTAACCGCTGAGCAGAAGGCTGAAATCGTCAAGGAATACGGAAAAACCGAAACCGACACGGGTTCCGCCGAAGTGCAGGTCGCACTGCTGACGGCCCGCGTGAACTACCTGACGGACCACTTCAAGGGTCACCAGAAGGATTTCCACTCCCGGACCGGGTTGCTCAAGCTCGTCGGCAAGCGCCGTCAGCTGCTGAACTACCTGAAGAAAACCGAGATTCAGCGCTACCGCGATCTGATCGCGAAACTCGGTCTGCGCAAGTAGACACCAAGGCGGGGCCCCACGGCCCCGCCTGCCCCTTTCATCAACCGCGCTCCCGGCAGCACCCTCCCGCCAGCGGTTTTGTGTTTAGTGCATGGCCCGACTCCCTTCGGGACACGCCCTAAACACCAAACCCGCCGCAGCTGCCCCGCTGGAGCGCCCAACCAGCATGAGGCACACCATGGCATTTCAGACCACCCGTCGCGCCATCCCCATGGGCGACAGCGAAATCATCATCGAACACGGCAAATTGGCCCTGCAGGCCAGCGGCTCCGTCACCGTGCAGTGGGGCGACACCGTCGTCCTGGTCACGGCCACCCACCAGGCCCTGGACCGGGTCGTGGACTTCCTGCCCCTGACCTGCAACTATCAGGAAATGCTCTACGCGGCCGGCCGCGTGCCGGGCAACTACTTCCGCCGCGAAGTTGGCCGCCCGAGCGAACACGAGACCCTGACCTCCCGGCTCATCGACCGGCCCATCCGTCCGCTCTTCCCCAAGGGCTGCACCAACGAGATCCAGGTCATCGCCACCGTCGTCTCATCGGACAAGGAGCGCTACGCCGACGTCCTGGCCATGATCGGCGCGTCCACGGCCCTGCACATCTCCGACATCCCCTTCGCCGGCCCCATCGCGGCCATCCGCATCGGCTACCGCGACGGGCAGTTTCTGCTGAACCCCACGGCCTCCGAACTGGCCACCAGCCAGCTGAACATGGTCCTGGCCGGCACGCGCGACGCCGTGGTCATGGTTGAGGGCGGGGCCCAGTTCCTGTCCGAGGACATCATGGCCGAGGCCGTGGCCTGGGGCCACGCCCAGCTCGCCCCCTTCCTGGATGTCCAGGAGGAACTGCGCGCCATCCTCGGCAAGGACAAATTCACCGTCGTCCCCCCGCAGGAGGATGAGGAACTCATCGCCGCCGTGGCCGAACTGGCTGCCGGACCTCTGACCACGGCCCTGGCCGTGCCCGGCAAGATGGACCGCCGCGACGCCAAGAAGAAGGTCCGCCAGGAGCTCATGGAAGCGCTCATGGCCCGCTTCGCCGAAACGCCCGAGCGCGTGCGCAACGTCGGCGAGATCCTGGAGAAGCTCGAGAAGAAGCTCGTGCGCCAGCGCATCATGACCGAAAAGCTCCGCATCGACGGCCGCGACCTGACCACGGTCCGCCCCCTGACCATGGAAGTGGGCTTCCTGCCCCGCACCCACGGCTCGGCCATCTTCACCCGCGGCGAGACCAAGTCCCTGTGCACCTGCACCCTGGGCAGCACCCGCGACGAGCAGCGCATCGAGACCCTGGCCGGCGAGATCTCCAGGCGCTTCCTCATGCACTACAACTTCCCGCCGTACAGCGTCGGCGAGGCCCGCATGCTGCGCGCCCCGTCCCGCCGCGAAGTCGGCCACGGCGCCCTGTCCGAGCGCGCCCTCGCCCCGGTGCTGCCCGCCCCGGACGGTTTCCCCTTCACCATCCGCGTCGTGTCCGACATCATGGAGTCCAACGGTTCGTCCTCCATGGCCTCGGTCTGCGGCGGCACCCTGGCCCTCATGGACGCGGGCGTGCCCATCAAGACGCCCATCGCCGGCATCGCCATGGGCCTGATCAAGGAAGGTGAGGAGTACCTCGTGCTGACGGACATCCTCGGCGACGAGGACCACCTGGGCGACATGGACTTCAAGGTCGCGGGATCGCGCGACGGCGTGACCTCCATCCAGATGGACATCAAGATCGCCGGCATCCCGGCCGAGGTCATGCAGAAGGCCCTGCACCAGGCCAAGGACGCCCGCGTGCACATCCTCGACCAGATGGAGGCGGTCATCGCCAACCCGCGTCCCGAGCTGTCCAAGTACGCGCCCCAGATGGAAATCGTGCACATCTCGCCCGAGAAGATCCGCGAAGTCATCGGACCCGGCGGCAAGAACATCAAGGCCATCTGCGAAGCCACCCAGGCCGACATCGACATCGACGACTCCGGCAAGATCTCCATCTTCGCCCCGGACACCGCCGCCCTGGCCAAGGCTCGCGAAATGGTCCTCTACTATGACCAGAAGGCCGAACTGGGCAAGGACTACGACGGCATCGTCAAGAAGATCATGGACTTCGGCGCCTTCATTGAGATCCTGCCCGGCCTCGAAGGCCTGTGCCACATCTCCCAGCTGGCCCGCGACCGCGTCAACGTGGTCACGGACGTGTGCCAGGAAGGCGACGCCATCCGCGTCCGCGTCATCGACATCGAACCTTCCGGCCGCATCAAGCTCAGCCGCAAGGCCATCATCCTGGAGGAACTGGGTGAAGAGCCCGAGCCGGTTCAGCCCCGCTCCGAACGCCCGCGCGGCGACCGTCCTCGCGGCGGAGACCGAGGCGGCGAGCGCAGGGGCGGAGATCGCGGCGGCGACCGTCGCGGACCTCGTCGCTAAGCGAGATTGCATATACTGAAAAAACCCGGGTAACTCCGGGTTTTTTTTGGTCATCTGTTCCGAGTGGGTAGATCAGGCAACTGACGGCTTGCGTGGGAATGGATCCCCGCCTTCGCGGGGATGACGCTAGGCATGGCGCGAAGGTTTTCCACTTCCGGCAGGTTGGAAAAGCTCGGGACTGCCGCATTGAAGGAACGTCATCCCCGCGAAGGCGGGGATCCATGTCTTTCACCACCGCCTTCGGCTATCCGCTCAACTCAGCCAGTAATACGCGGCCCCGCACACCACGAGGCTGGCCACGCGGAAGCCCTGGCTGCAGACGATGAGTTCCAGGGCCAGGACGGGCTTGTAGATGCCGGCGTAGTAGGGGAACTGGTGCCGGAAGGCGCGCATGGGCGAGGACAGCACGTTGCCGACGATGAGGGCCATGACCACGTCGCGCTGGGCCATGGAGCCGGCGTCGAGGAGCGCCCCGGCGGCGGCCATGCCGGCCGAGAACTCGGCTGCGAGCTGGAAGACGATGATGCCCACGGCCTGGGGGTGCAGCCAGGACAGCCAGCCCATGTGCGCGGCCAGAAAACCCTCGACCGCGGCAAAGAATCCGAACTCGTGGGCGAAATGCACGCCGATGTAGATGGGCACGGTGATCATGACGATCTTTTTGATGCGGCGGCGAAAGCGTTTCCAGGTCTTGTCCAGGACCTGCCGCAGGCCGATGCGTTCCTCGGAGGGCAATTCGGCGGCATGGCAGCGGTCAATCCCGGCCAGCAGAAAGCGCCCCACCACCAGAATGCAGACCGAGCGCAGCACGGCCGAGCCCACGGTGATGCCCAGGTAGACCAGCGCCGCGGACTTGAGGATGGGCGCGGTGATGAAGACCATGCTCGGCAGGTGCAGGAAATACGTCGGCACGCTGTTGAACAGGTTGGAGAGGATGAGTTCCCGGCGCGTCAGCTTGCCCTGGTCGTAGGCCTCGGCCAGCATGGTGTTGGCCGTGATGCCCGAGACGAAGGCCACGGAAAAGCTGGCGGCCGAAATCTCGCACAGGCGGCCGACGCGGGCCAGAGGCATGGCCAGCCGGGCCACGAAGCGTGTCCAGTGCAGGGCCTCGATGAGGTTGCCGATGAAAAGGCCAACGGACACCAGGCCCACCAGCTTGCACAGGGGCCACAAAATCTGCTGCCACAGTTCCGCCGCGCTCACGCCGCCCCCCTCCCCATTTTTCGCCACGCCAGGAGACAGGCCAGGCCGAGGCCTGCGCCCAGGCAGTTGGCCACGGCGTCCCAAGGGTCGGCGAAGCGGCCCGTGGGCAGGACGCCCTGGGCGATCTCCAGGACCGCCCCCAGCCCCGCGGCGAAAACGAACATGACCGCCGCAGGCCGGAACCAGGCCGGGGGCCAGAATATCACGAGCAGGCAGTAGGCCAACAGATGGAAAGCCTTGTCGCTGCCTTCGGGGGCCTCGGGAAATGCGACGGGCATGAGGGAAGAAACGATCAGGGCCAGCACGTACGCGACCCAGAAAGCCATCCGGAACAAGGGGAACGCAGGATTTCGCATGACCCCACCTATGCCAAACATCCTGGCGGGGCAAGGGGTTAGACTTCTTGTTATTTCGGCGGCAAGGGACTATTTGCGACCCATGACGAACTCGCCCACCATCTGGCTCAACGCCGGGGAGACTTCCGGCGACCTGCACGGCCAGCTCCTGGTTCGCGCCCTGCGCGAACGCTGCCACGGCGCACGGTTCGCGGGCATGGCAGGCCCGGCCATGCGCGAAGAAGGGGTCGAACCACTGCTTGCGACCGAGTCCCTCTCGGTCATGGGCTTCACGGAGGTCCTGGCTCAGCTCCCCCGCATCATGGGGCTCCTGCGCACCATCAGGGAGCGGATGGAATCCCTGCGGCCGGATGTCGTCGTGGTCATCGACGCCCCGGACTTTCATTTCCGCGTGGTCAAGATCGCCAAGAGCCTGGGCATCCCGGTGGTCTACTACATCAGCCCCAAGCTCTGGGCCTGGCGCGAAGGGCGCGCGGATTTCCTGCGCCGCCACGTCGACCGCCTCGTCTGCATCCTGCCCTTCGAGGTCGACTTCTACGCCCGCCACGGCATGACCGTCGATTACGTCGGCCACCCGCTGCTGGACTCCATCCGCACGGACGCCATCCTGCGCACGCCGCAGTCGCCCCGGCGCATCGGCATCCTGCCGGGCAGCCGCCGGCGCGAGATCACCGGGCTGCTGCCCATCTTTTCCCGCGCGGCCGACCTCCTTGCCGCCCGTTTTCCGGGCCTGGAATTCGTGCTGCCCGTCGCCCCGGGCATGGACCGGACCCTGATTACGGACAACTGGCGCTCGGAGCTGCCCGTGACCCTGGTCGACAGCTCCGGCCGCTACGAGCTCATGCGCTCCTGCCGAGCCATCATGGCCGCCTCGGGTACGGCCACCCTGGAGACTGCCCTGCTCGAAACGCCCACGGCCGTGGCCTACACCTTTTCCCGCCTGACCTATCTCCTGGGCAGGCTCCTGGTGAAGGTGCCGTACATGTCCCTGCCCAACCTCATCCTGGACGCCCCGGTCTTCCCCGAGTTTCTGCAGCGCGGGGCCGAGCCTTCTGCCCTGGCCGACGCCGTGGCCCGGTGGATTCCCGACACCCCGGAGCGCGGCCGCATCCTCGCACAGCTTGGAAGCCTCCCCGCCCTGCTCGGCAACGGCGGAGCAGCTGGCCGGGCCGCGGAAATCGTCCTGAACACCATGCGGAGAACGTCATGACGCACCCGCTGACCATCTACAGCGCCCACCGCGACATGCGCGAAATCCTCCTGGCCGCGGCCGGCGACGAGTTCGCCGCCACGGTCAAGACCATGCCTCCCGAGAGCCTGCCCGACCATCCCGGCCAGGAGATCATCGTCATGGACCTGCGCGACCTAGCCGACGCGGAGGCCGTCCAGGAAACCCTGGAACGATTCTCCGGCAGGGCTCCGGCCTGCCGCATCCTCTTTCTCATCAAGGACCCGGCCATGCTGCCGGAGACGGGCGCGCTGCGCCAGTGCCACGCCGAACCCCTGTTGCCGCCCCACGAGGCGCGCGCCGTCCATCTGGCCTTGAGCCGCGTCTGGCTGGAGATGAACGGTGCGGCCGGCCTGCGCTGCCAGACCCCGCAGGGCATGGACTTCACGTCCATGACCAGCTCCCAGACCATGCGCGACGTCTACCGCAAGGTGCAGATGGTCGCGCCCACCCGGACCACGGTCCTGCTGACGGGCGAGACGGGCACGGGCAAGAGCTATCTGGCCAAGCTCATCCACCAGCTCAGTTCGCGCTGCAACCGACAGTTCATAAGCGTCCACTGCGGCGCGCTGCCCGAATCCCTCATCGAGAGCGAACTCTTCGGCCACGAAAAGGGCGCCTTCACCGGCGCCGCACGGACGCGCAAGGGCAAGTTCGAACTGGCCGACGGCGGCACAATCTTCCTGGACGAGATCGGCACCATCACCCCCTCGGCCCAGATCAAGCTCCTGCATATCCTGCAGGAAAAGGCCTTCGAGCGCGTCGGCGGGGAAAAGCTCATCCCCTGCGACGTGCGCATCATCGCGGCCACCAACGAGGATCCGGCCGTGCTGTGCGAGCAGGGCAAGTTCCGCTGGGACCTCTTCTACCGCCTGAACGTCTTTCCCATCGAGGTCCCTCCCCTGCGCCGGCGCGTCGAGGACATTCTGCCCCTGGCCGAACAGTTCATCGCTAATTTCCGGCGCGACGCGGGCCGCAACATCTCCTCCGTCGCCCCGCGCGCCGCCAGGGCCCTGCAGGAATACTCCTGGCCGGGCAACGTGCGCGAACTGGAAAACATCGTCGAGCGCGCCTGCATCCTGGAGGAGACGGGCCAGATCCAGGCCGAAAGCCTGCCCCTGGAACTGCTGACGCTACGCCCCGAAACCCAGACCGACTCGCCGACCCGCTCCGACACCCTCATGCCGCTGCACGCCGCCCGCGCTGCAGCCATCGAGGAATTCGAGCGCCGCTACCTGTGGGCCCTGCTGCAGTCCTGCAACGGCAGCATCAAGAAGAGCGCCGACACGGCCGGCATCACCACCCGCCAGCTGCACAAGCTCATGACCAGGCACCGCCTCGACAAGAAGTCCTTCCGACCCAGGCCAAAACGGAACCCCTGATTCCTTTTTTTCAAATAGGAACCAGCAGTTCTTTCCCAACGAGACCGCTTTCTGCGCTTTTCCGACGCCCGTGCGCAAAAAAAGAATCGCCGATTCTGACCGATGCTGTATCTTTTCTTACGCACACAACAATTTCAGCATGTTGTATCTGGGGCATATTTTGTGCTACCGCACGCGCGCCCTGCTGCGCCGGACCCCTTCGGGTCATGGGGCACACATCCGGGCCGAACATTTCCGAGGAGAAGATGAGAGTGGAAGGAAGAATGATGAAGATGTGCGCATGCACAGCCCTGGCCGGCGCCATCCTGCTGGCCGCCCCCGCCGCCGTCCTGGCCGGCGACACCGTCGAAGTACACGGCATTCTGGAAGAAACCAGCACCGGCACCATTCTGGTGACCGAGGCATCGAGCTATATCGTGCGCGGCATCGACGCATCGGGACTGGACGGCCGCAAGGCCATCGTCCTGGGCGATGAGGGGCGGGACAACGGCATCGAGTTCATCGATGCCCTGGAGATCAAGATCGCCCAATGATCCCCGCACAGCGGCAAGATCGGGCTTGACAATCGATTCTCCATTGTTCATCAACGCAGAAAGGTGCAGCATATGAAAACAGTTTCCACCCCCATTTCCATTATTATTCTGATTTCCGTGATCATCCGGTCACGGTCGGGGGAGTGACGCGCCTGCACCACACGGACGTCCGCGCAAGCAAAGCCCCCCGACCGCAAGGTCCGGGGGCTTTTTCGCTTTCGAGGGGGAACTCAACCTGTCGCCCGACACGCCGCCCGCACAGGACGCGCGAAGCCGGAGATAATCCCGGGAGAACCATGAACACCATCCAGATCTACGACACCACCCTGCGCGACGGCACGCAGTCCGAGGAGCTGAACCTGTCCACCGAGGACAAGTTGCGCATCGCCACCAGGCTCGACCAGCTCGGCATCGCCTACATCGAAGGCGGATGGCCCGGTTCCAACCCCAAGGACAAGCGCTTCTTCGCCGAAATGCGCCAGTACGAGCTGAGCACGGCCAAACTGGCCGCTTTCGGCTCCACGCACGCCGCCAAGGTTTCGGCCGAGAACGACCAGAACCTGCTGGCTTTGGTGGAGTCCGGGGCGCCGGTTTTGACCATCTTCGGCAAGACCTGGGACATCCATGTCACCGACGCCCTGAAGATCACCCTCGAACGCAACCTGGAACTCATCCGCGATTCTCTCGCCTTCCTGCGGCCCCATGCCCAGGAGCTTTTTTACGACGCCGAGCACTTCTTCGACGGCTTCAAGACCAACCCCGAGTACGCCCTGACCTGCCTGCGCACCGCCTGGGACGCCGGCGCGGAGCTTCTGGTCCTGTGCGACACCAACGGCGGCAGCCTCCCGGAGGAAATCGCATCCATCATGGACACCGTGCGGGAGCGGCTGCCCCAGGCGCGCCTGGGCATCCACGTGCACAACGACTGCGAGCTGGCCGTGGCCAACTCCCTGGCGGCAGTGAGCCATGGCGCGGTCCAGGTCCAGGGCACCATCAACGGGTACGGCGAGCGCTGCGGCAACGCCAACCTCTGCTCCATCATCCCCAACCTCGAACTGAAGATGGGCCTGTCCTGCCTGCCCGCCGGACACCTGGAGCGCCTGACCGAGACCGCGGCCTTCGTGGCCGAGGTGGCCAACCTGCGCTGCTTCAAGCGCCAGCCCTATACGGGCCAGTCGGCCTTCACCCACAAGGGCGGGGTGCACGTCGCGGCCGTGCGCCGCAACCCGCGCACCTACGAGCACATCGAGCCCGAACTCGTCGGCAACAAGCAGCGCATCATTCTCTCGGACCTGGCCGGTCAGTCCAACATCCTGTACAAGGCCAAGCAGTACGGCTTCGAACTGGACAAGGGCGACCCCTTCGTCCTGGAACTGCTGACGGAGCTGAAAAACCGCGAAGACCAGGGCTACGAGTACTCGGCCGCCGAAGCCTCCTACGAACTGCTGGTCAACCGCGTGCTCGGCCGGGCGCGCAACTATTTCCGACTGATGAGCTTCCGCATCCTGGACTCGGTCTTCACCGAAGGCGTCGCGCCCTTTACCGAGGCCACGGTCATGCTCCGCGTGGGCGGCATGGTCGAACACACGGCGGCCACGGGCAAGGGCCCGGTCAACGCCATGGACTGCGCGCTGCGCAAGGGGCTGGAGCGCTTCTACCCGAACCTGGGCGAAATGCGCCTGCTGGACTTCAAGGTGCGGGTGCTGGCCGTGGCGAACAAGGAAGAGGGGCACAGCGGGACGGCTTCCGTCGTGCGGGTGTTGATCGAATCCGGGGACCAGAAGAGCCGCTGGACCACGGTCGGCGTGTCCTACAACATCATCGAGGCCAGCCGCCAGGCCCTGGAGGATTCCATCAACTACAAGCTCTTCAAGGACGACCAGAAGAAGCTGACCCAGGCCATCCGGGAGATCTGACGGCGGCTCGGGAGCAGATCCGGGATACGGCCTGGCGACGCCATGTCGGCGCAAGAGAAGATGGATTCCCGCCTTTGCGGGAATGACAAAGGGCAGAATCGCCCTGCCTGGGCGTCATCCCCGCGAAGACTGGGAGACCGCGAATCGAATCGCCATGCCTGGGCGTCATCCCCGCGAAGGCTGGAAGCCTGCGAATCGAATCGTCCTGCCTGGGCGTCATCCCCGCGAAGGCGGGGATCCATCCTCGTGTCATGTCCCGAACGCTATCGGCGCTTCCGTCAGTCGGCACTCCCGCAAAAAAAAGCCCCGGAAGTTCGGGGCTTTTTTTGGGTTCCGACCAGGATTTTCAGATTCCCAGAGCGTCCTTCATGTACGGGAAGTCGATGATGGAGCTGACCAGCTGTGAGCCGTGCTGAATCTTGATCACGTCGCGCAGCTTGTGACGCGAGAGGATGGCTTCCATCTTCTTGGCCACGGTGAAGGTATCGTCGCGGACGACCACAATGGGCACTTCGAGGACCTCGGCCCGCGTCATGATGATGTCGTTGGGGTAGAGGTTGCCCGTCAGGACCAGGCACTGGCACTGCCCTTCCAGGGCCACCAGCTGCACGTCCGAGCGGTCGCCGCCGACGATGATCGCCGACTTCTTGCTCTTGCGGAAATGGGTCATGAAGTTCTCGACCTGCATGGTGCCGATGAGGAAATTCTCGACCACGCGCTCGGACTTGTCCTGGGCGGTGATGATGCGGCCGCCGAGGCGGTCGGCCAGGTCGGCGACCTTGATGGCGCCCATGAGGGGGTCGCTCGGGATCTTGCCCAGGACCTTGATGCCCTTGCTCTCCAGGAAGGGGTGCAGGAGGGTGTCGAGCTCCTCCTTGAAGGACGGCGGGATGTCGTTCAGGAGCACGCCCAGGAGCTGGTCGTCCAGGCGCTCCTTCATGGACAGCAGGTAGTCGTAGTTCAGCTCCTTGACGAAGCGATCGATGACGATCGCCTTTATCCCTAAGGCCTTGACCACGCTGACGCCGTCCAGGCCGCAGTACTTGCCCGAGTACATGCTGCCCGACCCGGCCACGATCATGACGTCCTTGTCCTTGCTCAGTTCGTCGTAGGCGGCCTTGATGCGCGGCATGAGATCGTCGCACTTGCCGGTGAAGGCCTTCATCTTGAAGTCCTGGTCGACGACCACGGGAGTGACCAGGGCCGGATTTTCGGCCAGACCCAGGATGTCCTGGACAAAGAACGCGTCGGCATCGCCGAGAACGCCGTTCTTTTCCTGCGGAAGGGCGCCCACGGGCTTCATGTAGCCGACCCGGTAACCCTCCTTCTGGAGCTTGAGCCCGATGCCCATGGCGATCATGTTCTTTCCGGAATAGCCGGACGTCGCGCCAACATAAATTCCTACCATACACCCTCCTGATCAGGACTGAGATATTGAGGCTCGGTTATCGGTCACGCCCCCGCTCTTCGGCATGCGGCAAAAGGGACATCCGCGCCCCGGCGATCCACGCCCCCCGCGAGGTCACCAAGACAGGGTCGAATTCCAGAGCGTAAATTTCAGGGAAATCAAGCGTCATCTGCGACACGGTCAGAAGTACATCTTCCAGGGCCCGCAAGTCCAGGGCGTCCCGGCCCCGCTCTCGCTTGAGCAGCGAGAAGACCTTGAGCTCGCGCATCATGCCCGCGGCATCTTCGAGGGACAGGGGAGCAAGGCGCAGGGAATAGTCCTGGAAGATTTCGGCCTGGCTGCCCGAAAGCCCGAAGCGAACCAGGGGGCCGAACTTGGGGTCCCGGAGAGCGCGGATACAGACTTCCGTGGATTTGCCGAGGATCATCTCCTGCACGAGGCAGCCCGAGATGAAGGCCTCGCTGCGCAGGCACTGCACCCGGGACGTGAGGTGCAGAAAAGCCTGCCGCACCTCCTCCGGAGTCTGCAGGCCGAGTTCCACGCCGCCCACGTCGCTCTTGTACTCGATGTGGGGGGAGGCGATCTTGAGGGCCACGGGGCAGGCCAGGCGCTTGGCGATCTTGGCGGCGCTGCGGCTGGTGCGCGCCAGCTCGGTCCGGGGGAACTGCAGCTCGTAGGCCTGCAGCAGGGGCTGTACCTCGAAGCCGAAAAGCTCGGTCTTGCCGATCTCCAGGTACTCTTCCAGAAAGCGCTCGGCCTTGGCCTTGTCGCGGCGGTAGCAGACCTCGACGGGGTAGGCGGTGGTCTTCCACTGCGCGTAGCGAATCATGGCCTCGAGGCTGGTCAGGGCCGCCTTGGGGTTGGAATAGCAGGGCAGGCCGCTGCGCTGCAGGAAGCGCTTCTCCTCCAGCACGCCCTCCTGGCCCAACAGGCAGACCGCAATGGAGGCGTCCAGGGTTTTCGGCAGGGCGGCCAAAGCTTTCGCGATGGCCGGCATGTCCACCCCCAGCCCCGGGGCGATGACCACCAGGACCATGTGTACCTGACGGTCGCGGGCGACCTGCTCCACGGCGCGGGCGTACTGTTCGGGCGAGGCCTGCATGCCGATGTCCACGGGGTTGGAGGCCTGCATGTGGCTGGGCAGGATTTCCCCCAGCCGCTGGGCCGTTTCCCGGCCCAGGCGCGCAAGATTGAGGCTGGTCCCGGCCATGCCATCGGCGGCCAGGATGCCCGCCCCGCCAGAGTTGGTCACGATGGCCAGGCTCGCCCCCTTGGGCAGCGGCTGCGTGCCGAACATGCGCGCCAGGTCGAAAAGGGTCGAAAGGTTGTCGACCTGAATGATGCCGGCCTGCCTGAGGGCCGTCTGATAGGCGCGCTCGGACCCGGTCAGGGCGCCGACATGGGAAGAAATTGCCTTGCGGCCGTGCTCGGTCATGCCCGCCTGGAGCATGATGACGGGTTTTTCGCGGGTGATGGTCTGGCTGATGCGCGCGAAGCGGCGGCCGTTGTTCATGCCTTCGAGATAGCCGATGACCACGTGGGTCTGCGGGTCCTCGGCCAGGAACTGGAGCATGGACGCCTCGTCGATGACGGCCCGGTTGCCGAGGCTGGCGAACTTGGAGAACCCGATCTCCTCGCTGGCGGCCCAGTCCAGGATGGCGTTGCACATGGAACCCGAGGGCGAAAAGAAGGCGATGTTGCCCTCGGCGGGCAGACGGGAGATGAGAGACGCGTTCATGCGGTCTGCCCAGGAGGCCACGCCGAGGCAGTTGGGCCCCAGAAGCGTCATGTTCCGGCGCTCGGCCAGCTGGATGACCGCCTCCTCGAGGTAGTAGCCCTGGCCGCCGATCTCGCGGAACCCCGCCGACGTGACGATGACCGTGCGAATGCCTTTGTCGGCGATGCTCTCCAAGGCGTCGAGAACGGCCTCGGGCGGCAGGCAGACCACGGCCAGATCGATGTCCCCGAGGGACTCCAATGCGTCGGCCGGGCGCTCGCCGGTCCAATTGACGGGCACGATCCTCCCCTGATACCCGGAGCCTTCGAGATTGGCCAGGATCACACGTGCCGGGCCCCCCGCGCCGTCGAGGGAGCCGACGACCGCGATGGCCTTGGGAGAAAACAGGGCGTGAAGATAAACGTCTCTCATGGAGAACCTTGATGTCTCTGGAAATTCCTTCCGATGCACTGCGGACACTGCAGTCTGGAATCCATTATGAGTTCAAGCAAGTCAAGCTTTTAATCCAGGCTCTGACACATACGTCCCATGCCAACGAGCACGGCGGGACCCACAACGAGCGGCTTGAATTCCTGGGCGACGCGGTCCTTGAACTGGCCGTGTCCGACGAACTGTACCGCAAGTTTCCGGACGCCCAGGAAGGACATCTGACCCGCATGCGCTCGGCCATGGTCAGCGAGACGGCCTTGGCCGGCGTGGCTCGGCGCATGGGCCTGGGCGACTGCCTACTGCTGGGCCGGGGTGAGGAAAGTCAGGGGGGGAGGGACAAGAATTCCGTGCTGAGCGACGCCCTGGAGGCAGTCCTCGGCGCGGTATACCTCGACGGCGGCTTGGAGGCCGCCTCGGAGCGCGTCAAATTTTTGTTCGAGGGGCACTGGCCGTCCCCTCCGGAGACCTTCCGCCCGCGCGACTTCAAGAGCCTGCTGCAGGAAGCCACCCAACGCATCTGGAAATCACGGCCAAGTTACGCCCTCGGGGCCAGCCGCGGCCCCGAACACGCCAAGCTCTATTCCGTCATCGTGACGCTGCCGGACGGCACCCGTCTCGAATGGGAAGAGCGCAGCATGCGCAAGGCCGAACAGGGTGCGGCGGAACAGGCGCTGCACCTGCTGCAGGAACGCTACCCGGACATGACCGGCAACGACGCCGTGCAACCCGCGCCCCGCAAATCGAAAAAGCCGGAGTGAAACACCCCGGCTTTCCGTCTTTGATCATCGCCACTAGTCGGAATACCCGTCACTAGCCCTGCATCAGCTGCATGGCCATCTGCGGCAGCTGGTTGGCCTGGGCCAGCATGGCCACGGCGGACTGCGTCAGGATCTGGTTACGCACGAACTCGGTCATCTCCTGGGCCACGTCGACGTCGGAGACGCGCGACTCGGCGGCCTGCAGGTTCTCGGCCTGGATGCTCAGGTTGGTGATGGTGTTCTCCAGTCGGTTCTGAAGGGCGCCGAGGCTCGCACGGATCTTGTCCTTGGAGACGATGGCTTTGTTGATGGCGTCCAGGGAACTCTGTGCTCCCTCCTGCGTGGAGATGCTGTAACCTCCGCCGAGGGCCGGATCGCTCTGGTTGCCGACGCCCAGGGCCGAAGCCGTGGAGTTGCCGATCTGGATGTAGTAGTAGTCCTCGGCCGAGTCGTTGCCGGAGCCGAAGTGCACCTTGAGCTTGCCGCTCGACTGCAGGCCGCTTCCCTGGAACTGGTCGCTCGAAAGATTGCCGTTCAGCAGATAGATGCCGTTGAAGTCCGTGGCGTTGGCGATTCGCGTGATTTCCGAGGCCATGGCCTGGTATTCGGAATCGATGATCAGGCGCTGGTCCGAGGTGTACGTGCCGGTGGCGGCCTGCTCGGCCAGTTCCTTCATGCGGATGAGCTTCTCGTCGATGACCTGCAGGGCGCCGTCGGCGGTCTGGATCATGGAGATGGCGTCATTGGCGTTGCGCATGCCCTGGTTGAGGGAGGCGATGTCGGCGCGCATCAACTCGCGGATGGCCAGGCCCGCCGCGTCGTCGGCGGCAGTGCCTACGCGCAGTCCGGAGGACAGGCGCCGGGTCGAAACGGAAAGATTTCCATAGGACTGGGACAAATTCCTGGCGGCGTTCATCGCCATCATATTATGATTAATGACCAAAGACATGAGATGACCTCCTTGTGCGGTTGTACACGCCTCAATGCACTCCGGATGCCAATTTTAATATTTCATTTATTTTCAATATATTAAAAACAGGCACTCGATTGTGCGTCAAAAACCGGGTCAATTTTGCCTCCCCGACCGTTCTAAAGTTTTGCCGCCGCCTGCCGATCAATAGGATGAATCAGAATATCACGAGGAGGCCACGGCCATGAAAATATCCTCCCTTGCCTTCGAGCCCCAGGAAATGCTCACGGCTGTCGACCACGTCGCCCAGCAGCGAAGCGCGCCGGATAGCAGCGAACGCGATCTGCACGCCCTGCTTCGTGACGGGACGGCGAACGCCCCTCAGGACGAAACGGAAGAAATTTCCCTGCAGAAGCTGCAGCATCTGACAGAGGCAGTCGATTCCTACATGGCCTCCATCGGCGTGAGCCTGAAATTCAACATCGACGAGCGCACGGACATGGTCCAGGTGGAGGTTCGCGATCCGGAAACGGACAAGCTCATCCGCAAGATTCCGGCCGACGAAATGCTCGACCTGGCCGCGTCCATCGAGAACATGGTCGGCCTGTTCCTCGACAAGGCACTCTAACGCCCAGCCAACGAAAACACGGAAGCCCGCGCTGCACACTGGCAGCGCGGGCTTCCGTACTTTGTTCAAAGGCGCTCGTTAACGCTTGAGCTGGATCAGGGTCGTCAGCATGCCGTCGACGGTAGTGATGGTCTTGGAGTTGGCCTGAAAGCCTTTTTCCGTGGTAATCATCTTCACGAACTCCGTGGCCAGGTCCACGTTGGACTGCTCCAGGGAGTTGGAGGCGATGCTGCCCTTGCCGCCGGTGTTGGCCAGACCGGTGATGGGCGGCCCCGAGGAGCGGGTCTCGGAGAAGAGGTTACCGCCCTCGCGGTACAGGGCGTAGTTGTTGTTGAAGGTAGCCAGGGTCACGGCAAAGAGTTCCAGAACCTGGCCGTTGGAATACCTCCCCGTGATGACGCCGTCGCGGTCCACGGAGATGTTCTGCAGGAACCCGGCGGTGTAGCCGTCCTGGGCCTGGAAGATGGTCGTGGAACCCGTGGAGTAGTTCGTGGTCGAAAGAGCGCTGGGCTCCGTCGCATCCATGCCGTTGATGGTCCCAAGTGAGCCGGCGCTCACAAGGCCTCCCGTCGCCGGATCGAGCTGCGGGAGCGCGCCCAGATTCGACTGCCCGTTGGTTTCTGGAGTGAAGAGGGGGGGGCCGGTGGGGTTGTCGGGGTTATCGATGACAAGCCCTGGATCCCAATAGCTCGTCTTGTTCCGTATGCCAAAGTTGATCTCGATGGGCTTGGTGTTCTTTGCTCTGGACTCGGTTATGTCACCGGTAATACTTCCATCGCTTGTACCGAGAAAATTGGCAGTACACATGGGGTAACCGCTCTCCGCAAAATCGGCAGGTACCCAGTTCGCCATATCATCTGGATTCCATGTTGGGTCGGTCAGATCATAGTCTTGAATCGTGAACGCCGACATGTTCTCCAACTCGCCGGCAGCGTTGAACGTCAAGGTACCGGCCATCAGAATGCCACGCGTCTCTCTGGTTTCGTCCATGAAAACCCTGTTGTCGTCATTCGGGGGCACGGCGACAATGTACTCCCAATATTTCTTCCCCCCTGCTGCGTCCTGAACTCCATCGTTTTTAACTGGATCCATGTAGACCGTCAGCGTGTGCGAGGATCCGTTTTCGTCGTAGACCTTTATCGTGCTCTGATACGCGTAGTCCTCTTCGCTCAGTGGAGTCGCCGATGTCGCTTTGTAGCCGTCAAACAATGCTGTGAAGGGGGCGCTATCGCTAACACTTTTATCTTCGGAATTGGAGTCCACGTTGACGATCAGGTCCACGCGACTCGTGGCCTGGGGCGGGGACTGAAAATTCTCCAGCTTAACGTCCTGAGGAACGCCAACAATCTTGATGCCCGTGTTTTCTTCTACCGTCGTCGTGCCGCTTGCCGCGGCGCTCGACGCACCCTGCTGCACTTCCCACCCCTGAAGGCGGTACCCATGCGGGTCGACCAGGTATCCGTCCTCGTCGAAACGGAAATTTCCGGCACGGGTATAGTAGCTGAGCTCCTGTCCGGCGGGCGATACGACGAAAAACCCATTGCCGCCGATGGCCAAGTCCGTAGACTCCGTCGTAGTCTCCAGGGAGCCCTGGGAGAAGTCACCCATGACCGTACCCACGGACACGCCGCGCCCGACCTGCCCCACGCCCGAGGCCGTGGTGACCTGCTGGCTCAGGGCGTCCTCGAAGTACATGCGCGAGGCCTTGTAGCCGATGGTTGAGACGTTGGAGATGTTATTGCCGATGACGGTCATGTCCTCGCCGTGGACCTTGAGGCCGCTGGTCGCGGAATACATCGATGCTGACAAGCCCATATGTTACCCCCTTGTTCCGCCGCTGACGCGGCAAAAATCTATGATTCCGTTGACGTGACCGCCGGTTGCACGACCTTCTTGATGTCGCTGAAACCGATCTTGCGCCCGTCGCTCAGGCGGAAGTAGGTCTGGTCATCGCCCTGCTCCACCGCGGTCACGATCCCGGTGACTTCGGTATCGACGAAGACGGCTTTGCCCGTGGCGCTTTCGGCCGAAAAATACACGTTGTACTGGCCGTTATCGACCGGGGCCCCGTTGTAGTCGGTGCCGTCCCAGCTGAACTCGAACTCTCCGGCCTGCATGGAGGTGAACTTCTCCGTGCGCACGAGGTTATTGTTGGCGTCGTAAATGTTTGCGTGGACCGTGGCCGCTGCGTCCTTCAACGTGAAATAGACCGGCGTGGCATAGTTCTCGACCTTAGTCATGCTGGAACCCGAGGCCGCGATCTGCTTGCCAATGTAGCCGACGGCGCTCATCATGTCCTGCTGGGCGGTCTTGTTCGTCAGGGCGTTGATGCCTTCGGCGACGTTGGACATCTGCTCCAGACTCGAAAACTGCGCCAACTGGGCAATGAATTCCTTGTCGTCGAGTGGGTTCAGGGGATCCTGGTTCTGCAGCTGCGTCACGAGCAGCTTGAGGAACGCGTCCTTGCCCAGCACGTCGTTGGCGCTCTTCGTTTCGGCCCCGTAAAAACCGCCCTGCTGCGACAGAATCTGATCGATCATGACCCACCCCTCTCAGGCAAAGATATCCAGTCCTCTTTGGGAAAGATTTTCCCTCTGGACTCCACTTTGCACTTCCCGGACCAGTCCGGAGTCCACCCGTTCGAGGGTGCGCCAGCGCTGGCCCGAGAGGGCCAGTTCCCGGTTCTCCTGGTAGCGGTTGTGCTGCTCGGCGCCCTGCCATTGGGATTGCCCCTGGGAATCCGCCAGCTGGGTCTGGACCTCGAGCTTGCCGACCTTGAGACCCTGGGACTCCAGCTGGGTCCGCAACTGGGAAAGCTGCTCGCCCAGGGCCTGCGAAGTCTCCTGGCTGCTGGCCCGCAGTACGGCCTGGACCTCCTTGCCCTTGACCTGCAGGATCACGCTGACCTGGCCCAACTCCTCGGGGTCCAGCCGGATGACAAGCTGCTTGACGCCCTGCCCGAGATTGCGGAAGGCGCCGGTCTCTACCTGCCTGTAGACTTCCGCGGAGCGCGAACTGACCGGGGATTCGCCACGCTGCAGGGCGGCTGACTGCGTATTCTGCCCTGTTCCCAGGGCCTGGGCCTCGGCCTCGTGTACGATTTTGCCGGATGCCGAAGCCACGGGCTTGGCCTGCCGGGGCTGCTCCTCACCCCTGGCGCCGAAAAATCCCTGACGTGCGTCCTGACGGGCCTGGTCGCCCTTGGCGCCGTTAGCCTGTGCAGGCGCGACGTTTCGCGCATCCGTCGCATCGGCCCGCGAGGCGTCCGCGGCAACTCCATGGTCCCTGGCTGCTTCGCCACGGCCGACGAGTTCGGCGGCCTGAACGGCGCCATGACTCTTCCCGGCCTCACGTGGCGCGCTGTCGACAGAGGCCTTGAGAGCCGTTTCCTGAGCGGTCGCCGTCGGCTTGTTCCCGGCGGCCCGGTTCTCGTCGACGGCCTCGCTCGGCGTCTGCGCAGCGCCCGTGTCCGCCGCATGGGCCTTGGTCCCGGCGCGTCCGAGCACATCCTCCGCCTGCGCTTTGCCGTCGGCGCGGGCACCGTCCGCGAGACCGGCCGCACCCGCGGACCCCTCAGCCACGGACGCCCCGGCAGCCGCCTTCGGCTCGTTCTGCGCGGACGTCACCTCTTTTGTGGCCTCATGGACGGAGTCCGTCGATGCCTGGACCCGACCCTTGCCGGCCAGCGCCATGTCCGTTCCGGCGTCTGGCGCAACAGACGCGTGCGCGGCCTTCACGGAGCCGCCCGCATTCCGACCGGCCGCAGCAGCATGGACCGACGCTTCCCCGTCCCGCCCCTTGCGAACTGCCCGCGCCTGCGAATGCAAAGCGGATTTTTCCGCCCCTTCGGCCGCAGCGCGGGACAACGCATGGTCCGCCCTTTCGGCCTTGGCGCCCGGCGCGACGAGTTCCTCTCGCAACTCCTTGATCTGCGCCCCAAGGGTCACGGCCAACTCGCTGCGCTCTGCCGGGTCGGCCTGGTGCAAGGTGCCCAGCAGTTCCCGCAGGGCCTTGATCCTGGCGTCCACGTCGGGGTTCACGGCCGCCCGCCCCTTGGCCTCCTGCTCCACAGCGTCCAACTCCTCCTGCAACGCTTCCGTGTCAGGAGACCCGGCGTCTTGCGGCGCAGCACCGTCCGAAACCCCGGACGACGTCGACTCCGAGTCGCCCTCCCCGGTTTTCGCGGCCTTGCCTTCCTCCTTGCGCGGCGCGTCATGGACATTCTCGGCAGCTTTTGCCGGATCGTCGGCCCGACCGGCTTCAGACCGGGCATCGCTTTCCGCATGGCGTTCATGACTCGCGGGCGCCTCTTCCCGCTGCGGAGCGCCCTCGTCCACGACGGCTGCGGCCGGGGCTGCGTCCTGGGTACGGTATTCCGTCGCAGCCGGTTCCGGACCGGAGACGGGCTCGCTTTCGATCGGCCTCGATGTCATGTCCTGCGGGTCGGGCTGCTTCATCTGCTCGGAAAGAAGGCCGGAGAAATCCTGGCCAGCCCGCGCGTCCATGAAATCGAAACGGGAAAAAGCCTGCGACGAAGGTCCAAAACCCGGTGCCATGGCGGGAAAAAACTGCATGATCCACCTCCTGCTGCCGCAAGCAGATCAAAAGACGGGCCAAAGCTCGAAATACGGCCTTGAAACCGTTGCCGGACCCGGACGACTCTGGCTGAAAGGCCTCAGGGGCACGTACTACAAAACACTCTATTTTTGTCATACATACTCTTTTTGATTTACTTTTTTCGCACCGCCATGCTAATCGGAACTCGACTATCGCGTCATGGCAGTGAACGGTTTGGCTGAGCTGGCTTCTCAGCCAAACCTTCCAGCCGCCTCTCCCGCTCCCAACGAAAAACGCCCGGCGAACCCGCCGGGCGTTTTTCGTTCATGCAAGCCGATAATGCACGCAAAGGGAGCGTGCCCGCGCATTCAGAAGAAACGGTACGTCCCGCCCTCCTCCTCCGCCCTTTGGGCAATGATCAGCAGCAGCGGCAAACAAATCCCCCAACTCAGGCCGATGCGCAGAAGGCCGTGCGCCGTGTCCACCCCGAACGTCGCCGCGCCGAGACGCACCCCTGCCCAATACGCGACTGCGCCGGCCACGAATCCGAGAACAGCCCCGAGAACATACCGCCCCAAGAGCCAACTCAGACAATACCGCAGAGTCGAGGCGAACTGCAGCCACAGCAGCAGAAGCCAGGGAGGAGGGAACCCGGACACAAGGAGCCCGCCTTGGAAAGACAGGGTCCCCATTCGCATGTGCAGCGTGTCGACCACGATGCCCAGTGCCAGTGCGCCCAGCATGAGGGAGGCCTCTTCTCCCCGTCTGCGGGCCAGCCCCAGGTGCGCAAGAACCGGCACAAGCCCAAGGCCCGCGCCCAGCCATGGCCGACCGTTGGCTGCGCCGAGAACGCAGCAGAGCCAGCCTGACTGGTAGAGAACGAAATTGAGGACCCTGGTGCGCAGCAGGCCGGACATCAGACGCCTCCACCCGCGTCGGGCTCGCCCATCCTGGATAGCTGCATCTGGTAGTTGCGCACCGTGCGGCACAGAAAACCGGCCTCGCAATAGCTGAAATAATACTCCCACTTGCGCAGGAAGGTCTCGTCAAAGCCCTGGGCGAGGACGTCCGCGCGACGGGCCAGCAGCGCCTCCCGCCAGAGCCGCAGGGTCCGCGCATAGTGGAGCCCGATATCGTCGAGACGAGTGGGACCTAGCCGTGTGCGTGCGCTCATGGCCGCGACCATGGCCCCCAGGGAAGGCAGATGGCCACCGGGGAAAATATGCTTGCGGATCCAGTCGGAACCGCGGCGGTAGGCGTCGTATTTCCGGTCGGGCATGGTGATGACCTGGATCACGGCCCTGCCGCCGGGAGCCAACAGGCGGTCCACGGCCTCGAAGTACTCGGGCAGGTTGCCGTGCCCCACTGCTTCGAGCATCTCAATGGACACGATCCGGCTGAAGACACCCTGCACGTGCCGGTAATCCTCCAGCCGGATGTCGATGCGGTCGTCCAGGCTGGCCTCGCGCACGCGCTGCGTAGCCAACCGGTGCTGTTCCGCGGAGATGGTGATGCCCGTCAGCCGGCAGCCTGTACGCCGCACCGCTTCCAGGGCGAAGCCGCCCCACCCGCAGCCGATCTCCAGGACATGGTCGCCCGGGCCGATGCCGGCCATCTCCAGGACCGCGCCCATCTTGTTCTGCTGAGCCTGCTCCAGGCTGTCCCCGTCACGCTGAAAGATGCCGCTGGAGTAGGACATGGTCCGGTCCAGGAAAAGCCTGTAGAACTCGTTGCCCAGGTCGTAGTGCTCGGTGATGTTGCGCCGGCTTCCGGACACGGTGTTGGGCCGACGCAGATGGGCCAGAAAGTTCAGGGTCCGGCCGGCCAGTGCCGGCAGGAACCGGCGGTCGTTCAATGTTTCCTCGCGCAGGGCCAGCAGGCGCAGCAGGCCCGTCAGGTCCGGCGCGGTCCAGTCGCCGTCGGCATAGGCCTCGCCGAAGCCGATGTCCCCCGAAAAGAGCGTGCGCTGGAAAAAGCGCGGCCTGTGCACGGCCAGCTCGACCCGTGGCCCGCCTTCATCCGGCCCGAAAGTTTCCCGGCCGCCGTCGGGCAGGGTCATGGTCAGGCGCCCATGGTCGAGACGGCGCAGAAAGGCGGTCACCGCCGCCCGGCCCACCCTGTCGGCCACCGTCGGCGGGGCCTGACGGATGGTCATGGCCGAGGCGGGTTCGGGTTTGGGAAAGACGGGACGCTTCTTCCGGAAATAAAGCCGCGCCGCCTGGGCCAGGATGCGCGGGAACGTGGCGGCCGCCCGCAGGGGATGGCGCAGGAGCAGCCGGGCCAGGTTCGCGCACGTGACGGGACGCGAGACGCCGCTGAAGGACGCCGTCAGGGCCGGTCCGTCCCCCAGGACGTAGGTGATGGCTACCCGCATGTCATCGCCCAGGGCGGAAAACTCGAACTCGTAGCGCCCCTCGCGCGGAAAGAACGGGGAAACGTGAAAGGCCTTGGGCGTCCCGAAGCGGCCCGTGTCGGGGTGGGGCGTGAGCACGTAAAGGTGGGTCTCGCCGAAGGTGTTGTTGACCTGCGCCAGAACGCAAAAAAGCCGCTCCGAGGCATCGAAGCAGTAGAAGAAGCTGGCCGGGTTGAAGACGTAATGGAACTGGCGCAGGGCCGTCAGCAGCACGACCCTGGCCGGCTCCTCCCCGATGCCGTTCTCGCGCAGGGCGCGCAGGACCTTCTCCCGCAGAGGGGAGTCCCCGGGGAAAAGATAATCGCGGTCGTGCAGGGCCAGAGGCCGGACGCGGTTGTGGCCGAACAGGCGGCAGGCGCAGTCCAGCTCGTCCAGGTCATCCAGGTCCAGGGCGTACATGTGCAGGCCGTAGTCAAAGCCGTGTTCCACCCCAAGCAGCCGCTTGTGACGCAAGGTTCCGGCATAGATCCTCGAACGCATCAGGTTCTCCTCAGGCTTTCCGCCGCCGCGTGGGCCGAACGCACGGCGTCCTCGTGGAAACCGTACCCGAAATAGCTGCCACAGAACCACGTTCCCCGCCGCCCGTTCAACGAGTCCAGTTCGGCCTGTGTTGCCATGGACTCATCGGTATAGACGGGATGGTGATAGACGAGATCGGCCAGGACCTGCGACGCGTCATGGGGTGTCGGGCGGTTCAGGGTCACGAGAAACTGCCTGTCGCCGGCCAGCCCCTGCAGCAGGTTCATGGCGTAGGTGACGAAGACGTTCCTGTCCTCGCCCGCCACGCGGCGAAAATTCCAGCAGGCCCAGGCCGCGCGCTCCCGCGGCATGACCGAGACGTCGGTGTGCAGAACCGTCCTGTTTTCCTCGTAGCGCCACGCTCCCAGCAGTCGCGCCTCGTCCGCGGACGGGTCCCCCAGCATGCGCAGGGCCTGGTCGGCGTGGGCCGCGATGACGACCTCGTCGAAGACCTGCGGCCCATCCCCTTCCACCTCCACCCGCACGCCCTCGCCCGTGCGCAGAACCTTGGCCACGGGTGCGTTCAGGCGCACGGTGCCGGAAAAGCGGCGCAGGAATGCCCGGACGTAGCTGCAGCTGCCGCCGCTCACGGTCCTCCAGCGAGGCCTGTCCACCAGCGACAACAGGCCATGGTTGCGAAAGAAGCGCAGGAAGGACAGGGCCGGGAACCGCCCCACCCGCCCGGCCGGCGTGGACCAGATGGCCGCGGCCATGGGCAGGAGATAATTTTCGACCATGAACGGCGAATAGCGGCGGCTGCGGACGTACTCGTCCAGGGTGCCCAGATTGCCGCCGGCCTCCAGGTCGGCCTTGGCCTGGCGGCAGAAGCGCGCGATCTCGAACAGGAAGCGCCAGTACTCGGGGGACGCGATATTCCTGCGTTGAACGAAAAGCCCATTCAGGTCCGTGCCGGCATAGGTCAGTCCGGTTCCCTCGCAGTGGAAGCCGAAGGACATCTCCGACGCCCGGGACGGGACGCCCAGCTCGTCGAGGAAACGGATAAAGAACGGGTAGGTGGCCTCGTTGAAGACGATGAATCCCGTGTCCACGGGCGTGCCGCCGTCGGGCCCGTCGGGCACGGAGACGGTGTGGGTGTGGCCGCCTAGGTAGTCCGCCGCCTCGAAAACCGTGACCTCGCGGATGTCCTGCAGCAGGTGGGCGGCCACGATCCCGGCCACGCCGCCGCCGATGACGGCCGTGGTCCTTCTGGTTCCGGAAGGCTTCATGGCGCGCCTCCCGGCTCCGGGGTGACGTCCGAGGAAGACGTGCTCCGCGGAGGCCTCGGAAAAAAGGCGCTCGTCGCCCGTCTGTAGGCCTCGAACTCGGGATTGCCCTCGTACCTGGCTTCAAGCATGGGGATGCCCGAGACCTTGAGCAGCAGAAAACTGATCAACAGCGGGCTGACCACTCCCCAAAGACCCAGCGGCGACGCCAGCCCCAGGAAGAAGAAGCCCCACCACACCGTCGCCTCCCCGAAGTAGTTGGGGTGCCGGGTGTAGCGCCACAGACCCCTGGTCATGACGCGGCCCCTGTTGTCCGGGTTCTTCTTGAAGCGCGCGAGCTGCCAGTCGCCCACGGCCTCGAAGAAGAAGCCCAGGGCGAAGAGGGAAAGCCCCAGGGCGTCGGACCAGGCTGGACCACCACCCGGCTGATCCACCGCAAACAGGATGGGCGCGGCCACGACGAGAATGACCGCGCCCTGCAGCATGTAGATCTGCAGGAAGCTGCGCCAGACGAAGGTCTCCCCCCAGGATTCGCGGAAATTCCGGTAGCGGAAGTCCTCGCCCCGGCCACGGTGGCGCAAGCCGATGTGCAGCCCCAGCCGCCCACCCCACAGGCAGGCCAGCCCCAGCATGACCAGGGGCCGGAAATGGTCCGGCATCCCGCCAGCCAGCCAGGCGGCAAACCCGACCCAGGCCAGGACCGGACCGTAGGCGATGTCCATGCGGCTGTTGTCGCGTGTGTACATGCCCACGACGAACATGGCGTTCATGGCCAGGAGCACGGCCACGGCCGCGCCGAGCAACACTGTCGTCATCGCGTCCCCCTTTCAGGCCAGCTTGAGTGCAAGAAGGTAGCTTCCGCCGGCGACCAGGGTGCACAGGACCGTGCCCCAGGCGATATCAACCAGCACGACTTTGAGGGGCCAGTCCCGCAGGGTGGCCAGGTTGGTCAGGTCGTAGGTGGCGTAGGTGAAAAAGCCGAAGAGCGCCCCCCACAGGCAGGCCCTGCCTAGGGACTGGGCCTCCAGGCCGGGCCGCACGGCAAAGAGCAGGATGCCGGCGATATAGATGAAATAGAAGACGAACGCCGCCGGCCAGTTGACTTCCGGACTCAGGAGATGGCGCAGGCTGGTTTGATAGAAACTTCTGGCCAGCACGCCCAGCCAGAGCATGTCGATGGCGAAAAAAACGGGAATTGTGGCCAGATACAGCTTTATCCAGAACATGACGCCCATGAAGACCCCTCCGCATCTTGGGATTGCAGAAGAAAAAACGCGCCCGGCGGCATTCGCCGGACGCGTTTCGTCAGTCCGAGTCGCAAGGCACCGGATCAGCCGCCAAAGGAACCGGCTCCGATCACTTCCATGGCCTTGGTGTAGTGCACCCTGAGCGAATTCATCTTGTCTCCGAGGGCCTTTTCGACCGGGGCCATCTCCAGGGGGCATTCGGCCTCGAGTTGGGCGGTCTTGGCCTCGATCTCGCGGACCAGGGCCTTGATTTCGGCCACGGCGTCGACGAGCTTGCCACGGTCCTTGTCGCCAAGGTCAAGGAACCCGACCATCACGTCGTACAGGGTGGCCTTCCAGGCATTGAGCTCGCGTTCGACGCCCTTGCAGTAGCCTTTCACGGCCAGCTTCTTTGCTTCTTCGGAAGCGCAGCCATCAATCGCGGAACAGGAAAAGCACGGTCCGGGGTAGTCCATGTTAACCATAACTGCCTCCACTAATATGTTACGAGTTTGATATCGTGATACTCGAATACAGTTCTTCGTCAACAGAAAGCTTGAGTGTTTAACTAATGTCACGGGTAAAACTGGCAAGGGGCGTCACAAAGATTTTCCGCATCCTCGGCCGGAAATGCCGAGGCTTGCGGACGGCGCCCCGTAGCGGTTTGCGGGCTCCGGACTTGCCAGGAAACCTGCAATCCGCGAAGACTCGCCAGACAACGCGGAGGAATTCTCATGAAGCCATGGATGCGGAGTTTCGACTGGCTGCGCCCGACAACGATCCAGGGGCACCTCATCCTGATGGTGCTGGCCCTGGTCGTGGTCCAGATCGCCGTCAGCTGGCATGTCATCTCGGGGTTGACCGAGGAGATGCTGCACGAACAGGTCGGCCAGACAGCCCTGCAGACGGCCAAAACCATCGCCCAGATCCCGCGCATCCGCCAGGCTCTCGGAAACGGAGACCCGGAAGGAGAGATCCAGGCCATCGCCGAATCCATCCGCACCCAGACCGGAGCGTCCTTCGTGGTCATCGGCGACACGCAGGAGCGCCGCTACTCCCATCCCGTGCCCGAACGCATCGGTCAGACCTTCGTCGGCGGGGACACCGGGCCGGCGCTGAAGGAGGGCAAATCCTACGTGTCCGAGGCCGTGGGCACCCTGGGGCGCTCCCTGCGCGGCATGACGCCCATCCGGGGCGATGACGGGTCCATCATCGGCTTCGTGTCCGTGGGCTACCTGTCCGAGGGCGTGCACGAGTCCATCTCGGCCCACCTGGACAAGCCCCTCATGTACATCATCGGCATGAGCGTGGTCGGCATCCTGAGCGCCGTGGTCATCGCCGGGCGACTCAAAAGGCTGACCCTGGGGCTCGAACCCTCCGAGATCACCAACCTCTACCTGGAGCGAGTAGCCGTGCTGCAGACCATCCGCGAGGGGGTCATCGCCATCGACCACCAAGGGGACATCCGCGTCTGCAACCAGGCCGCCAGGCGCTACGCCGGTCTGGCCCAGGACGAACGATTCTCCGGCAAACCGGTGGACATGGTCATCCCCGAAGCGGGGCTCCTGCACACGCTGCACACGGGCCAGGCGGAGTTCGACCAGGAACGCACCGTGGACGGCCGCGAACTCGTTTTCAACATCGTGCCTGTCTTCCAGGACCAGAAGGTGCGCGGCGTGGTGGCCAGCTTCCGCCGCAAGGACGAACTGGACCGCCTGGCGGCCGAACTCTCGCGGGTGCAGGAATACTCCGAACTGCTGCGGGCCCAGACCCACGAGTATTCCAACAAGCTCCACACCATCGCCGGCCTGATCCAGATCGAGGCCTATCGCGAGGCCCTGGACCTTGTGGTCACGGAATCCTCGGGGTACGAGGAGTTCATCCGCTTTCTGGGCGAGGCGGTGCCGCACCCGGTCATCGCCGCCATCATCCTGGGCAAGTACAACCGGGCCAAGGAATTGCGGGTCAACTTCAGCATCGACCGCGACAGCACCCTGGCCGACCTGCCGGCCCGGATCAGCCAGGAGAAGATCGTGACCATCCTCGGCAACATCCTGGACAACGCCTTCGACGCCGCCCTGCAGCGCCCGGCCGGACTGAGGTCCGTGGAGATGTCCTTCACGGACCTGGGCAACGACATCGTCTTCGAGATCGAGGATTCCGGGCACGGCGTGGCCGTGGACGAGCAGGCCCACATCTTCGAGCGCGGCGTGACCACCAAGGGCCAGGGCCGCCGGGGCGTGGGCCTGTCCCTGGTGCGCCAGCGCCTGGAGGAACTCGGCGGGCAGGTCATGGTCAGCCGCGGACACCTGGGCGGGGCCCTGTTCACCGTAGTCATCCCCAAGGAGGCCTGATGGTCACCAGAGTACTCATCGTCGAGGACGACGTGCGCATCGCCGACCTGCACCGCCGCTTCACGGAACGTGTGCCGGGCTGCGAAGTGGTAGGTGTCGCCCACCGCCTGGACGACGCGCGCGACATGGCCCTGGCCCTGGAGCCCCACCTCATCCTGCTGGACCTCTATTTCCCCGAAGGGCCGGGCACGGACCTGCTGCGCGAAATCCGGTCCAGGGACCTGGAGATCGACGTCATCCTCATCACCGCGGCCAGGGAAATGGGCCCGCTGAAGGAGGCCCTGCGCGGCGGGGTCTTCGACTACCTCATCAAGCCCGTCACGGCCGAGCGCTTCCACGACTGCCTGACCAAGTTCTGCGCCTACCGCGACCGCCTGCGCCAGGGCTGCGCCATCGAACAGCATGACGTCGACAGCCTGCTCCACCCCGCCGCGTCGCGCGCCCAGCGAACCGGGACCAGCCTGCCCAAGGGCATCGACGCCCTGACCCTGGGCAAGGTGCGCGGCGTGTTCGACCAGCCCCAGAAAGAGGGGCTGAGCGCCGAAGACGTGGCGGATCTCATCGGCATCAGCCGCTCGACCTCCCGCCGCTACCTGGAATACCTCATCTCCGAAGGCACGCTCTACGCCGACGCGGTTTACGGCAGCGTTGGCCGTCCGGAGCGCCGGTATTTCCGCTGCTGAACGCACCCGGCTCTTTTTACGCTCCAGCGTGAGCACAATGAGCAAAATCCCCAAAATGGGGATTTTTCTTTTTTCGCTCCAAACGACATTTTCGTCTCCGACCGGCGTATCCGTGGCTTCAGAAACTTGAGGTCCCTTTCACGGCGCATCCGCGCCCCCAACACGACTTTGTTGTAGGAGGAGTCATGAAACGTTTCTTCATGTGCGCAGTCGCCATCGTCGCCATTGCGCTGACCGTGCCCGCGTTTGCCAAGACCGTGCTGAAGCTCGGACACATCGCCGAGGTCAGCCATCCCTACGCCCAGGGCGCCGATTATTTCGCCAAACTGGTCGCCGAGAAGTCCGGCGGCGACATGGAAGTCCAGGTCTTCCCGTCCTCCCAGCTCGGTAGCCAGAAGGACATGACCGAAGGCCTCATCTACGGCACCATCGACATGGTCCTGACCGGCACCGCCGACCTCGGCCAGTTTCAGCCCAAGATGTCCCTCTTCGATCTGCCCTTCCTCTTCAAGGACCGCGCCCACGCCTACAAGGCCCTGGACACCGTCGGCATGGAACTGGGCAAGGAGCTTGAACCCCGCGGCCTGAAGCTTCTGGGCTACATGGAGAACGGCATCCGCCACCTGACCAACAACGTCCGCCCGGTCAAGGCTCCGGCCGACATGGCCGGCCTCAAGATCCGCGTCATGTCCAACAAGATCTACATCGAGACCATAAAGGCCCTCGGCGCCTCCCCGACCCCCATGGCCTTCGGCGAGCTGTACTCGGCCATGCAGCAGGGCACGGTCGACGGCCAGGAGAACCCCAGCGCCCACATCTACACCAAGCGCTTCTTCGAAGTGCAGAAGTACGCCTCCCTGACGGCCCACGCCTACGCCCCGGAACCGGTGCTCATCTCCATGATCACTTGGGGCAAGCTTTCCGACGCCCAGAAAGCCATCATCCAGGAAGCGGCCAACGAGGCCGTCGCCTGGCAGCGCGAACTGTCCACCAAGGAGGACAACGAGTACTGGGACAAGATCAAGGCCACCGGCAAGATCGAAGTCATTGACGTAGACCGCAAGCCGTTCATGGAAGCGACCCAGCCCGTATGGAAGGAATTCGCCCCGACCGTCGGGCAGGACAACATCGACAAGGTCCTGGCCCTGAGCAACTAGAAGCCATGGAACCAGCCCGTCCCGGGATGCCGGGACGGGCTTTAAGGCGGCCATACCTCGGACATTTCATATTTCAGGAGATTATATGGACAAGCTTCTCAAGGGCGTGCGCTCGGTGCTGTACGGGTTTTCCGTCGTCGCCATGTCGGTCATGCTCGTGATCATCTTTGCCCAGGTCGTGACGCGCTACCTGTTCAACTATACCCCTGAATGGTCCGAAGAGCTGGCCCGATTCCTGTTCGTCTGGGTGGTCTTCCTGGGGTCGGCCCTGATCATGGGCGAGAGCGGCCACCTGGCCGTGCAGTTCCTGCCGGACAAGTTCAAGGGCACGGCCTTCGGCACGGTCCTGGACATCGTCATCAACGTCTGCGGCTACGTCTTCATCGGGCTGCTGCTGACCCAGGGCTGGAAGATGACCTCCATCATGACCTTCCAGCGCGCGCCGGGCCTGGATATCCCCATGAGCTGGGTCTACGTCATCATCCCGGTCAGCTGCGTATTGATGCTCCTCTACCTCTTCCGGGAAACCCTGCGCATCTTCAGAAATATTTCCGGGCGCGGCACCGGACAGGAGGGATAGCCATGGAATTCGTCCTTCTCTTCGTCTTCCTGGGCCTGACCGCCCTGGGCGTGCCCGTGGCCTTCGCCCTGTGCCTGGCCGCTGCCACCATCCTGCACTTCTTCATGAACATGCCCCTCGTCATGGTTTCGCAGATGATGTATGCGGGCATCGACTCCTTCTCCTTCATGGCCGTACCCTTCTTCATGCTCGCCGGCTCCTTCATGTCCGCCGGCGGCGTGACCGGGCGTCTGGTGAACTTCTCCCAGGCCCTGGTGGGCTCCTTCACCGGCGGCCTGGCCCAGGCCGTGGCCGTGTCGGGCATGTTCTTCGCCGCCATCTCGGGCTCCTCCGCGGCCACCACGGCCGCCCTGGGATCGACCATGGTCAATGAAATGGAGAAAAAGGGCTACTCCCGCGAGTGGGCCACGGGCATCGTGGCCGCCGGCGGAACCGTGGGCATCGTCATCCCGCCGTCCATCACCCTGGTCGTGTACGGCGTCATCGCCGACACCTCCATCGGCGATCTCTTCGTCGGCGGCTTCCTGCCGGGGCTGCTCATGGGCGTGTCCATGATGCTGGTCAGCTGGTGGCTGGCCAAGAAAAGCGGCCTCAAGGCCGAAGGCACGTTCTCGGTTTCCGCCCTGTGGAAATCCTTCAAGGACTCCTTCTTCGCCCTCATGACCCCGGTCATCATCATCGGCGGCATCTATGGCGGCATCTTCACCCCGACGGAGGCCGCGGCCGTGGCCGCCGTGTACGGCATCTTCGTGGGCATGTTCATCTACAAGGAACTGAAACTCAGGGACTTCCCCAAGATCATCTTCCAAGCCGTCATCGGCACGACCATCATCATGTTCCTGGTCGGCGCGGCCAACGTCTTCGGGTGGCTCCTGACCAACCTGCAGATCCCCCACCACGTCGGCGCCTTCGTGGCCAGCCTGACCAACTCGCCCATCCTCTTCCTGCTGGCCATGAACGTGCTGCTGCTGATCATCGGCACCATGGTCAACGCCTCGGCGGCCGTGGTCATCCTGACGCCCATCTTCCTGCCCGTGGCCAAGAGCCTGGGCATCGACCCGCTCTTCTTCGGCGTGCTCATGGTCTGCAACCTGGCCATCGGCTGCATCACGCCGCCAGTGGGACTGGACCTCTTCGTGGCCAGCGCCATCACCAAGGTCCCCCTGGAGAAGGTCATGAAGGCGTCGCTGCCGTACCTGTACGCGCTGCTGGCCAGCCTTCTGGCGCTGACCCTCTTCCCGGACATCATCACCATCCTGCCCAAGCTGCTCGCCTCGTAGGGCTCCGCGACAGACCAATGAAAAAGGGCGATCCTTTGCGGGACCGCCCTTTCTTGTTGCAAACGCGATGCAGTCTACTGCAGCACTTCGGCCTTTTCGATGACCACCGGTTCCACCGGCACGTCGCCGTGCATCCCCTTGGAACCGGTCTTGACCGCGTCGATGGCGTCGACCACCTGCTGACCCTCGACGACCTTGCCGAATACCGCGTAGCCGAAGTCGCGCACACCGTGGTTCAGGAAGTCGTTGTCAGCCGTGTTGATGAAGAACTGGGACGTGGCCGAGTCGACCTCGCCGGTGCGGGCCATGGCGATGGTGTACTTGTCGTTCTTCAGGCCGTTGGCCGCCTCGTTCTTGATGGGGGCGCGGCCCTTTTTCTGAGACATGGACGTGTCCATGCCGCCGCCCTGGATCATGAAGCCCTCGATGACGCGGTGGAAGACCGTGCCCGAATAGAACCCTTCCTTCACGTACGTCAGGAAGTTCTCAACCGTGACCGGTGCATGGGCCGCGTCGAGTTCGAGGACGATGACGCCCTTGTTCGTGGTCAGGGCGACCTTGGGGTTTCCGGCCTGGGCCGCGGTGACGGTCAGGCAGAACAGGGCGAAAGCGAAGAGAAATACGCGCATGATGTACCTTCCTTTAAAAGATGACGGCTTCGAACCACCAGATCTCGACCTTGGGCTTGCGCCAGGTCCCCTTGGGCAGACCGGCCTTGACGCAGGTCTGGTCGAGGAACGTCTCCCGGTCCCAGCCCCACTCCGTGGCCACCTGCGGCAGGAGCAGGCCCGAATGCATGGATTTGCGGATATACAGGCCGTGCCGACCGATCTC
This sequence comes from Desulfomicrobium escambiense DSM 10707, assembly GCF_000428825.1. Classification (NCBI taxonomy): domain Bacteria; kingdom Pseudomonadati; phylum Thermodesulfobacteriota; class Desulfovibrionia; order Desulfovibrionales; family Desulfomicrobiaceae; genus Desulfomicrobium; species Desulfomicrobium escambiense. The sequence continues at coordinate 97,201 of NZ_AUAR01000006.1, forward strand.
AATCAGCTCCGGGTCCGGACATGGCGTGATGGGGCCCAGGACCGAGACTTCGATCTCCAGGTCGGGCACCTCGTCGGCCGTAACCGGCGGGAAGCGGGGATCCTCGAAGGCCGCGGCCCCGGCCATGCGCTCGATGGTCGCAACCAGGGGGCCGTTACCGACGATGTTGCCGATGCAGCCGCGCAGGCGGCCGTGCTTCTTCAACGTCACGAAGGCCCCGAGCTCCATGCCCAGGGTCTCCGAGGCCAGGGCCGGTTTCGACCCGGTGGCCAGGTCCAGGTGATGGGCGATGACGTAGCGGATGAGATCCTTGCAGAAGCGCTTTTCCTCATCGGTCAGAACCAGCTGAAATGCGTTCATGCCTGCCTCCTTAGCGGTCGAAAGGTGGTTCCAGCGGAGGGTTGGTCCAGTGCGGGCCCGTAAACGTCCGGGCGACGCCGTTGACGACGACCTGACGCCCGTTCACCCTGACGCGCCCCTCGGCGATCCACTGCAGGGCCTGAGGATAGATGCGGTGCTCCATGTCCAGGATGCGCGCGCCCAGGGACGCCTCGTCGTCGTCCGCGAAGGCGGGCACCGCAGCCTGGATGACGATGGGGCCGTGGTCCATCTGCTCGTCCACGAAGTGCACCGTGCACCCGGCCAGACGCACCCCGTGCTCGGCCTGCTGGCGCTGGGCGTGCAGCCCCGCGCAGGCCGGCAGCAAGGCCGGGTGGATGTTGACCACGCGGCCGGCAAACGGCGTCAGGAACTCGGGCGTGAGGATGCGCATGAACCCGGCCAGGGCCACCCACTCCACGCCCGCCTGCCGCAGCAGGCGCACGAGTTCGCGGTCGAAATCCTCGCGACGCGGAAAGTCCGCGTGCAGGACGCAGGCCGTGGGGATGCCTGCCTCGCGGGCGCGTTCCAGCCCCAGGGCGTCCGCCCTGTTGGCGATGACGACGCGGATGTCCGCGTCGAGGCTCCCCTCCCGCACCCGGTCCAGGATGGCCTGCAGGTTGGAGCCCGAGCCGGAGACGAGAACGCCCAGGGCCAGACTCATATCACCCCTTGACCAGCGCGTCGACCAGGGCCGGGATGGTGTAGTCCTCGGGCATGATGTCCGGGGTGAAACCGTATTCCTTCAGGGTCTTGGCCGTCACGGGTCCGATGCAGCAGATCTTGAGCCCCTTGCCCACGTAGGGGCGCAGAGTGTCGGCCGGGACCAGGGCGAAGAAGTTCTCCACCGTGGAAGAGCTGGAGAAGGTCAGGTAGTGGAGCCTGCCCTTTTCCAGCAGGTCGACGATCTCGGCCCCGTCCTCCTGGGTCAGTTTCGTCTCGTAGACCGGCAGCACGTCGACCTGCGCGGCCACCTTGGCCAGCTCCTCGGGCAGCACCTCGCGGGCGATCTTGGCCCGGGGGATGAGGACTTTCTTGCCGGCCACGCCGCGCTCGAGCAAGCCTTCGACCACGGATTCGGCCACGTACTTGGGCGGGATGAAGTCGGGGCGGATGCCGCGCTCAAGCAGGGCCTCGGCCGTGGCCGGGCCGATGGCCGCCACCTGCGCGGCCCCCAGGGCGCGGGCGTCCTTGCCGACCAGTTCGAGCTGGTTCCAGAAATGCCGCACGCCGTTGACCGAGGTGAAGATGACCCAGTCGTAGCCGGCGAGCCCGTCGATGGCCTCGCGCACCGGGGCGTAGTCCTCCAGGGGCACGATGGTGATGGTCGGGAATTCGTAGCAGGCCGCACCCAGGCGTTCCAGGGTGTCTTTCAGGCCGCTGGCCTGCTCGCGGGCGCGGGTCACGACCACGCCTTTGCCGTGCAGGGGCAGCTTCTCGAACCAGTTCAGCGTGTCGTGGAGCTGCACCACCTCGCCGACCACGAGCATGGACGGGGCCTTGACGCCCTCGCGCTCGGCCAGGGCCGAAATCTCGCTCACGGTGGAGACCCAGGACTGGTGCTCGCTCGTCGTGCCCCAGCGCACCAGGGCGGCGGGCATGTCGGGGCGCATGCCGTTCTCCATGAGCTTGCCCGTGATGTAGGGCAGGTTCTTGACGCCCATGTAGAAGCACAGGGTGCTGGCCGCCGTGGCCAGGGCCGGCCAGTTGTGGGCCGAATCGGGCTTGGTCGGGTCCTCGTGGCCGGTGATCAGCGACACGGAGGAGGCGTACTTGCGGTGCGTCAGCGGGATGCCCGCGTAGGCCGCGCCGGCCACGGCCGAGGTCACGCCGGGCACGACCTCGAACTCCAGACCCGCTTCGAGCAGCTCCTCGGCCTCCTCGGCGCCGCGGCCGAAGATGTACGGGTCGCCGCCCTTAAGGCGCGCCACGTCCTTGCCTTCCTTGACCTTGGCCACGATGAGCTCGTTGATCTGATCCTGGGGCAGGGTGTGGTCCCCGCCCTTCTTGCCCACGTAGATGATCTCGGCGTCGGGGCGGCACAGGGACAGAAAGCTCTTGTTGGCGAGGTAGTCGTAGATGACGACCTCGCACTCCTGCAGGAGGCGCTGCCCCTTGACCGTGATGAGGCCCGGGTCGCCCGGGCCCGCGCCGATGAGATACGCTTTGGCCATGATGTTTCCTTTCTCTGCCAGGCCGTTTTCAACGTCCTGCGAATTTCGAGTTGTTCAACAGTCAGTCAGAATATGCGGGCCGGCTAGCCGACGAACTCCTGCACCTTGACCCGCAGCTGCTCCAAGGCGGCCTTCTTCTCGGCGAACTCCGCCGCCTTGGCCTTCTCCTTGGCCACCACGTCCTCGGGGGCCTTGCTGACGAAGCTCTCGTTGCCGAGCTTCTTGGTCACGAAATCGAGTTCCTTGGCGATCTTGCCCAGTTCCTTGTCCAGGCGGGCCAGTTCGGCCTCGAAGTCCACCACGCCGGCCAGGGGCACGAAGAGCTCGCAGCCGCGGACCACGGCCGAGGCGCAGCCCTTGGGCGGCTCGATGTCCGGGGCCGCCGTCAGGGAGCCGACGCGGGCCAGGGCCGCGATCTCGGTCTCGTGGGCCGTGAGGAACGCCTGGTACTCGCCGCCGGCGCGCACCAGGACGTTCAGGGCGATGCCCGGCGCCACGCCCAGCTCGGCGCGGATGTTGCGCACGGCCACGATGACGCCCTGCAGGAACTCCATGTCGCGCACGGCCGCCTCGTTCTCGCACTCGGGCCGGGCCTTGGGGTAGGGCCGCACGGCCAGGCTCTCGGCGTCCAGGGACGGGATGCAGGACCAGATCTCCTGGGTCACGAAGGGGATGATGGGATGCGCGATCACCATGATCTCAGACAGCACGTGCTTCAGGCAGGAGCGCGCCGCGGCCTTGGCCGCCTGGTCCTCGCCGTAGAGTTCGGGCTTGATGAGCTCCAGATACCAGTCGCAGAACTCGCGCCAGACGAAGCCGTAGAGGCCCTGGGCCGCCTCGTTGAAGCGGTAGCCCTCGATCTGCGCCGCGTGCTCCTTCTTGAGCACCTCCAGGCGGTGCAGGATCCACTTGTGGTGCAGGCCGGTCAGGGCCGCGGGGTCGAACTCGGGCTCGCTGCCGTCAACGTGCATGAGGGCGAAGCGGGCCGCGTTCCAGATCTTGTTGATGAAGTGCCTGTAGCCCTCGATGCGCGCCTCGGACAGCTTGATGTCGCGGCCCATGGCGGCAAACGATGTCAGGGTGAAACGCAGGGAGTCGCAGCCGTACTTGTCGATCATCTGCAGAGGGTCGATGACGTTGCCCGTGGACTTGGACATCTTCTTGCCGTGCTCGTCGCGGACGAGGGCGTGGATGTAGACGTCCTTGAAGGGCACGTTGTCCATGAACTGCAGGCCCATCATCATCATGCGGGCCACCCAGAAGAAGAGGATGTCGAAGCCCGTGACCAGGAGGGACGTCGGGTAGAAGGCCGCCAGCTCGTGCGTCTTCTCGGGCCAGCCCATGGTCGAAAAGGGCCACAGGGCCGAGGAGAACCAGGTGTCGAGAACGTCCTCGTCCTGGGTCAGGTTGGCGCTGCCGCATTTGCAGGTTGTCGGGTCCTGGCGGGCCACGATGACCTCGCCGCAGTCCCGGCAGGTCCAGACCGGGATGCGGTGGCCCCACCACAACTGGCGCGAGATGCACCAGTCGCGGATGTTGTCCAGCCAGTTGTAGTAGGTCTTGTTCCACTGGGCCGGCCAGATGGTCGTGCGGCCGTCCTCCACCGCCGCCCTCGCCTTCTCGGCCAGGGGCTTGACGGACACGAACCACTGCTCGGACACGAAGGGCTCGATGGTCGTCTTGCAGCGGTAGCACTGGTTGACCTTGTTCTCGTAGGGCTCCTCGGACACCAGGGACGCGCAGGCCTTCAGATCCTCGACGATGAGCGTGCGGCACTCGGCGGCGCTCAAGCCGCGATACTTCTCGGGCGCGTTGTCGTTCATGCGGCCCTTGTCGTCGATGACGCCGACGGCTTCCAGGCCGTGCTTGCGGCCCAGTTCCCAGTCGTTCATGTCGTGGGCCGGGGTGACCTTCAGGCAGCCGGTGCCGAACTCGCGGTCCACGTAGGCGTCGGCGATGACCGGGATGCGGCGGCCCACCAGGGGCAGGATGAGGTATTTGCCGACCATGTCCTGGTAGCGCTCGTCCTCGGGGTGCACGGCCACGGCCGTGTCGCCGAGCATGGTCTCGGGGCGGACCGTGGCCACGGTGACGAAGCCCGAACCGTCCTCGAGGGGGTAGCGCAGGTGGTAGAGCGTGGACTTGGCCGGGGCGTACTCGACCTCGTCGTCGGCCAGGGCCGTGTGGCAGCGGGTGCACCAGTTGACGATGTACTTGCCGCGGTAGACGAGGCCCTGCTCGTAGAGGGTGACGAAGACTTCGCGCACGGCCTTGGACAGACCCTCGTCCATGGTGAAGCGCTCGCGGGTCCAGTCGACGCTGGCGCCCAGGCGGCGGATCTGGTTCAGGATGCGTCCGCCGTAGTCCTCCTTCCATTCCCAGACGCGCTCGATGAAGGCCTCGCGGCCCAGATCCTCGCGGCGCTTGCCTTCGGCCAGGAGCTTGCGTTCCACCACGTTCTGGGTGGCGATGCCCGCGTGGTCCGTGCCCGGCACCCACAGGACGGTCTTGCCGTGCTGGCGCATGAAGCGGCACATGATGTCCTGCAGGGTGATATTGAGGGCGTGGCCCATGTGCAGGGCCCCGGTCACGTTGGGCGGCGGGATGACGATGGAGTAGTTGTCCTTCGGGTGCGCGGCGGCCTTGGCCGCGTCGGGCGTGAAACTCTGGTGCGACTTCCAGTAGTCGAGCCAGCGCCCTTCCACGTCGGCGGGTTCGTATCCCTTGGAAAGCGTCTCGTTGGCCATATGATGGACTCCAGTGAGCTGATTGCGGCGAAAAAAGCGCCGGGAGGCCCGGCGCGGCGGAAACAAAAATGAGTACTGGGGCGCACCCCAAAAATCAAGCCCGACTTGCCCGCCACCGCCGTTCCTGCTAGGCGATACGGCCATGCGCACCCCTTCCTCCACCCTGGCCGTCCTGTGGGACGAATCGCACCTCTGGGGCCTGCTTCTGCACCGCGCCCTGTCGGCCATGAACGCCCCCTTCACCCTGGTCAGGGCCGGAGAAATCCGTTCCGGACGTCTGCAAAGCCTCAAGCCCTCCACCCTGATAGTTCCCGGGGGCTGGGCCCGGCTCAAGTCCAGGGCTCTGGGAGATGAAGGACGGCTGGAAATCCGGGGTTTCGTCGAAAGCGGGGGAACCTACCTCGGCTTCTGCGGCGGGGCCGGCTTGGCCCTTGGGTCCGAAGGCGGCACGCCCTGCCTGGACCTGTGCTCCTGGTCCCGCAAGCCGGCCAGCCGTCGGCTGCCCAACTTCAGCGGACACCTGCGTTGCGCGGTCTGCGACGGCGGAGCCGGTTACGAAGCGGCCCTGCCGGTCTGGTGGCCCTCCCAGTTCGAGCCGGATCAGGCCCTGCCCCTGGAGGTCGTGGCCAGGTACGAAGGCCCGGGCGGTGATTTCTGGTCGGCGGACCTGGAATGGTCGGGCATCGCGGCCGACGAGGTGGGACAATGGGAGGATCTCTACGGCATCAACCTCGATCCCGAGCGGCTGCGCGGCGAGCCCTGCATCGTACGCGGCGGGTTCGGCCGCGGGAGTTTCGTGCTGAGCTACGCCCATCTGGAGACCCCGGACTCGCCGCAGGCCAACGCCCTGCTGGCCCGCCTCCTGGGCCTGGGCCGCGGCGCGGCCGTACCGCCCTGGGACCTGTCGCTGGATGCCCCCCTGTGGCCTGACCCCGCTCTCGACGCCATGCGGCGCGAACTAGCGGAGCTCATCGCCTTCGGCCAGGGGCACTTTCTCCTGTCCTGGCGCACGCCCTGGCTCCTGGGGTGGCGGCGCGGCGTACCCGGCTCCCCGCTCAATTTTCTGCTGGCCATGGTCTGGCAGGCCCGCCACGCGGAGCAGACGCCCGCGGCTGCGGAATACTGGTCGGCCCGCGGCGCGTCCTGCCTGGACCTTTGCAGTGAACTCTGCGGCCGGGCGCGGCAGTACCTGCTGGAAGAGCGCCGCATCCTGGCCACCGCCCCCTCCTCCCCCGAATCCAGTGCCTCCCCCAGCCTGCAGAAAAGCAAGCAGGAGCTCTTCGGCAAGTTCCCGGGCTACGGCGGTATCTACGGAAAAATCCTGCAGACCCTGGACGAACTGTTGTGGCTGCAGCTCAGGCCGCGAGGCGACGGGCCAGATCGGCCCTGAGAGCCCCGATGCCGGGGTCTGAGGGGAGAAGAACGAAGAGCCGGTCCAGATAGCCTCTGCCGGCGAAGATGCGGCGGCTGCTGCGGTGCACCAGCACGGGCCCCCAGGATGCGAGCAGCAGCGCGAAATCGTTCATGCAGCGCAGATCCTTGTAGGATGGGTTGCCGCCGGCGGCCACAGTCTCCAGCACCGACGGCGTCCAGGCCGTCGGCTCGTCGGCGAGCCCCAGCGTGACCACCGGGTCGCGCGGCCCGGCGGCCTGCATTTTGGACAGGACCACGGGCACGATGTCGAGCTTGTCGGCGTCCCGCACCACGTCGCAGATGGACCTGGCCAGAGGGTCCATGCCCTCGGGAATCTCCCGCTTGTTGTGCATCCGCACCGCCTGCACGATGCAGTCCCGTTCGCGGCCCGCGAAGCAATCCAGCAGGCCGCTTTCGTCGAGGAAGGAGGCCCCCTCGTCCCCATGGTCCACGGACTCGTCGTCGCGGTACGTGCCGAAGCGCTCGAACTGCGGGAACCGCCCGATGTCGTGCAGCAGGGATGCGGCCAGATACGGCAGGGCCGGCGCCAGCCCTTCGCCGGCCACGATCCTGGCGGCCAGGGCGTGCACGCGCAGGGAGTGGTCGCGCTTGAGCACGATGTGCTCCCGCCGCTCCCCCAGCCGCTCCGCGTACCCGCCCGCCAGCCCCACGAATTGGGAGCGCATGCGCCGCAGCACTTCCCGGGTCATCAGATGCCCTGGTAGAACTTGTACAAGTCCTCGTCGATCATGAGGCGGAATCCGTTCTCCGTCTCCTCGAAGCGGATGACCTTGGACGGGTCCAGGGCCACGTCGATGGCGTACTCCGCCAGGCGGTTCGCTTCCTTGCGCGCCGTTTCGTCAAGCTCCGCAAACTTTCCCATTTCGATCCACTGCGTCATGAATGCCTCCTTGGGCTATTTTCTCCAGAATTCAGGCACGAAAAGCACCAAAACAGTATAAATTTCAAGCCGTCCCAGCAACATGCAGAAAATCAGAACCCATTTGCCCATGGCCGGTATGCGGGCGTAGTTGTCCACGGGGCCGACCTCGCCCAGGCCGGGGCCGACGTTGCCGATGCAGGCAACCACGGCGGCGAACGAAGTCAGCACGTCCACCCCCATGGCCGCCAGGGCCAGCGAGGACAGCACGAACAGGGCGATGAAGAGCACGAAGAATCCCCAGATGCTCGCCAGCACCTCCTCCTTGACCAATTTTGGCCCGAACTTGATGGGCAGCACGGCGCGCGGGTGGACCATGCGGAAGAGTTCCCGGTAGGCGTGCTTGAAGAGCAGCATGACCCGCATGCCCTTGATGCCGCCGGCCGTGGACCCGGCGCACCCGCCCACGAACATGCACAGGAGAAGGATGCCCTGCGGCAGGGGCCCCCAGAGCTCGTAGTCGGCGGTGGCGAACCCGGTGGTAGAGATGATGGAGGCCACCTGGAAGACGCCGTAGCGCGCCGCCTCGGCCCAGGACGTGTAGTTGGTGTGCCGGATGGACAGCACCACGACGAGGGTCAGCACGGCCGTGAAGACGCCGAAGAACCGGAACTCCGGATCGCGCCAGAGGACCAGGGGCCGCCCGCGGAAGAGCTGGAAATGCAGGGCGAAATTGAGCGAGGCCGCGAGCATGAAGAACGAGATGACGTAGTCGATGTAGGCCGAGCCATAGGCCGCCACGGACGCGTTGCGCGTGGAGAAGCCGCCCGTGGCCATGGTCCCGAAGGCGTGGCAGACGCTCTCGAAGAGGTCCATGCCGCCCAGCAGAAGCAGCACGACCTGGGCAGCGGTCAACAGCACGTAGACCTTCCACAGGCTCATGGCCGTGTCCTTGATGCGCGGCTGGAGCTTGTCGGCCACGGGACCAGGCACCTCGGCCTTGTAGAGCTGCATGCCGCCCACGCCCAGAAACGGCAGGATGGCGATGGTCATGACGATGATGCCCATGCCGCCCAACCAGTGGGTCAGGCTGCGCCACAGCAGGAGCCCCTTGGGCAGCGCCTCGATGTTGGTCAGGATGGACGCCCCGGTGGTCGTGAACCCGGACACGGATTCGAAATAGGCGTCCGTGAAGGACGGGAAGCCGCCCAGGGCGAACGGCAGGGCCCCGAAAAACCCGCACGCGGCCCAGCCCAGCGAAACGATGACCATGCCCTCGCGGTGGTTGATGACCATCGGTCCCGGCCGGCGAAACTGGAACATGAGGAAAAAACCGGTCAGCACCGTCACGCACAGGGACAGGAAGAGCGGGGCCACGGACGAGTCGTCGTAGTGCCAGCCGCAGGCCAGGGGCACGAACATGCACAGCCCCACGCAGACGAGGATGAGCCCGGTCACGTGCAGGGCGACGGACCAGCGCATCAGTCGTCCTCCCGGCTCCGGGTCAGCATCCGCTCCACCTCGGGGATGGATTCCGTCAGGCTCAGGATGAACAGCCTGTCGCCGCTGCGGATCACGTCGTGACCGGAAGGGATGAGCACGCTGTCGCCGCGCATGATGCACAGCACGAGCACGCCCTTGGGGAAGGAAAGATCTTTCAAGGCGTTGCCTACCAGGCTCGAATCGGGCCCGGTCAGGGCCTCCAGAGCCTCGGCCCCGTCCTTGATGGCCACGGCCGAGAGCACGCCGCCCTTGCGCACGTGCTTGAAGATGCTGTTCACGGCGGACAGGCGCGGGCTGACGATGTGCTCCAGGCCGATGGCGCGCACCAGGGGCATGTATTCGATCTTGTTCAGGCGCGTGATCGCCATGGGGGTGCCCAGCTTCCTGGCCAACAGCGAGGACAGGATGTTGCTCTCCTCGTTGCCGGTCATGGTCACGACCACGTCCATGTCGCCGATGTTCTCCTCCAGAAGCACCTCCTGGTCCGTGCCGTCGCCGACCAGGACCACTGTCCGGTCCAACTCGCCGGCCAGTTCGGCGCAGCGCTCGGGGCTCTTGTCCAGCAGCTTCACGTGGATGGGCTTTTTCTCAAGGGAGCGGGCCAACCGCAGTCCGATGTTGCCCCCTCCGATGATCAGCACGCTGCTCTTCCTGCCCGGCCGGTTGCCGAGGAAGGAGAAGACCCGCTGCAGCTCGCTGTCCTCGCAGACGAAGTAGACCAGGTCGCCCTGGCGAATCTCGTCGGAACCCGCGGGCACGATGACCTTGTCGTTGCGCACGATGGCCGCGACGATGAGCGGCATGTCGCCGGCCTTGCGGCGCAGTTCGAGGAGGCGCAGGCCCGCCAGGGGGTTGCCCTCGGTGATCCAGGTGCCGGCGAGCTTGATGCGGCCGCCGGCCAGGTCGCTGATGTCCACGGCGCCGGGGGCGCGCAACATGTGCTCGATGCTGCGCACGACCTCGACCTCTGGGTTGATGATGAGGCCGATGCCGATCTCGCGCGCCAGCTGCCCGGCGTAGGCCGTGTACTCGTCGTTGCGGATGCGGGCCAGCTTGGTCAGGCCGGGCGCGAGCATCTTGGCGAAGGTGCAGGCCATGAGGTTGATCTCGTCGCTGTCGGTCACGGCCAGCAGCATGTCGGCCGTGTCGACGCCCGCCTCGCGCAGCACCAGGGGGCTGCAGCCCGACCCTTCGAGCACCTGCACGTCCATGTGGTCGAGGATGCGCTGCAGGACCGCCGGGTTGCGGTCGATGACCACGACGTCCTTGTTTTCCGACGCCAGGCGCTTGGCGATGTGGAACCCGACCTCTCCCGCGCCGACAATGATGACTCTCAAGCAGATTTCTCCGGTTGTGGTGAGCTAGCGTCCCCGCTCAACGGGCCAGGGGGTGCATTCCCGGGCAGGGGCGAAACCGGCCGCGAATGCCTCCGAAAGGGAGGAAAACCGCACCTGGTTGGCCGTGCCGACCGTGCGCCCCTGCGCACAGTACAAGGCATGGAACCGCCGGGAATTGCGGTTGCCCAGATAGCCGCGCCCCGCGGCCGGGGAACGAAGCAGCGCCGGCCAGAAACCCTTGCCGCGCGTCATGGCCGCAACCTGGGCCTGCAGAAGGCGATGGCCCAGTTCCGCGTCCCCGTCCGAGTGATGTGGATAGACGAAAGCGGCCCCTTGTTCAATCATGGCCAGATTGACCAGCCGCCCGTCAGCGAGCCGCGCCAGGCCCACCAGGCGTCCGTAGCGGTCCCGGTCCAGCTCGTCCCTGTCCAGGGCGATGGTCTTCCCGGCCACCAGGGCCGCAAGGGCCTCGGTCGCCTCGGGACCGTAGTACTGCCCCGGGGTGCCTTTGTGCCCGACCTCGGGCGCGTCGATGCCGCGCAGTCGCAGCCGCTCGCCACCGTCCAGGACCACCGTGTCCCCGTCCAGCACCTTCTCGACCCGCACGCGCCAGTCCCCGGCCAGGGCGGCCTGGGCCAGAAGGCCCAGCACCAAGGCCGCGGCCGCAAGCGTCCGCAGTGTACCAAAAAAGAAGGCAACCGGGAGGGTTGCCTTGGAAATCCGGATGGGGCCTCGATCAGGATTCATAGTAGGAACGCAACTGCTGGCTGCGCACGGGGTGGCGCAGCTTGCGCAGGGCCTTGGCCTCGATCTGACGGATGCGCTCGCGGGTGACGTTGAAGAGCTTGCCCACTTCTTCCAGTGTATGGTCGCTCTTCTCGCCGATGCCGAAGCGCTTGCGCAGGACCTGCTCCTCGCGGGGCGTGAGGTCGGAAAGGACCTGGGCGATCTGCTCGGCCAGCTTGGTGTTGACCACCTCGTCCGCCGGGGCCACGGCCTTCTTGTCCTCGATGAAATCGCCCAGGCTCGAATCCTCTTCGTCGCCGATGGGCGTCTCCAGGGAGATAGGCTCCTTGGCGATCTTGAGGACCTTCTTGACCTTCTCCAGCGGGTAGTCCATGCGCTCGGCAATCTCCTCGGGGGAGGGATCGCGGCCGAGTTCCTGAACGAGGTAGCGCGAGGTGCGCACCAGCTTGTTGATGGTCTCGATCATGTGCACCGGGATGCGGATGGTGCGGGCCTGGTCCGCGATGGCGCGGGTGATGGCCTGGCGAATCCACCACGTGGCGTAGGTCGAGAACTTGTAACCGCGCTGATACTCGAACTTGTCCACGGCCTTCATGAGGCCGATGTTGCCTTCCTGGATGAGGTCCAGGAACTGCAGGCCGCGGTTGGTGTACTTCTTGGCGATGGACACGACCAGGCGCAGGTTGGCGCGGATGAGCTCCTGCTTGGCGTCGAGGGCGTCGGTGTTGCCCTTGCGAATGCGCCACAGGATCTCCTCCAACTGGTCGACGTCATGCATGGCGTTTTCCTGCAGCTTGCCCAGGATCTCGATCTTGCCGTTGACCATTTCCTTGAAGGAGAAGAGCTCCTCCATGGTCATGCCGAGCTGGTCGGCGGCGGCCACGGGGTTAATGGTCCGGGCGTCGAGCTGCTTGAAGATGCCGAAAATCTCGTCCTGGGACTTGCCCAGCGACAGGATGTAGGCCGACAGGTCGCGGCGGCAGTTGTGCATCTGGCGCACGTAGTCGCCCACGGTCTCGATGATGCGGTCGATGAGCGTCTTTTCGAGCTTGATGTCTCGCAGGCACTGCACCACGCCTTCCTTGTAGTCCATGATCTTCTTCTGGATGCCGAAGACGCGCTTGTCGAGGGTCGCGCACTCGTCGAGGCGAGTGTAGAGGGGCTTCTTCTTGCGATAGATGTTCTTCACTTCCTCAAGAAGCTTGATGACGCGCTCGCGCTGGTTCATCTCCTCTTCGGACGGGTCGTCTTCCTCGATGGTCTTGACCACGTCCTTGAGCTTCATGCGGCCCTTCTTCAGGTCCTCGCCGACGCGCACCAGTTCCTCGACGGCCACGGGCACCTCGACCAGGGCGTACATGACCTCGAGTTCGCCGGCCTCGATCTTCTTGGCGATGTAGACCTCGCCGTCGCGGTCCAGGAGGCCCACGGCGCCCATCTCGCGCAGGTACATGCGCACGGGGTCGTTGCTGCGGGAGGAATAGTCGGCGCCGTCCTCATCCTCGGACAGCTCGAGCTTCTCCTCCTCCTTGATCTCCTCGCCGTCGTCCTCGGCGATCTCGATGCCGCGGGACAGCTTCTCGTCGACGATGTCGATGTCGAGCTGGTCGAAGATGACGATGATCTCATCGATCTGTTCGGGAGTGTTGACTTCCGAAGGCAGAGCCTTGTTGAGCTCATCGAAGGTCAGAAAGCCCTTTTTCTTCCCTTCGGCTATGAGCGCCTGAATCTGCTGCACATCCTTGATATTGCTCATCCGTACCCCCAAAATTGATAAAAACCATGCACCCGCCGGCAGGAACGCCGCGGGACTTCAGCCCTGCCTTCTGGCCTGAATGAGGGCCAGCAGACGCAGCTCTTCCTGGAAGTCCCCGTCCAGGCGGGCCTTGCGCAGGCCCGCGTTCAGGCTGTCCAGTTCGCGGCGCCGGCCGGTCTGCTGCAAAAATTCCCTGATCTCGTCCCACTCGCCCCGCCCGTCGTCCATGGCGACGTCGGAGCGCATCTGACACTGCACGTAAAACTGCTTCTCGCCCTGATCGAGGGTGCTCAAGACCTCATGCGGGTTGGCACCGTAAATTTTGCTCCAGAAAATCCTGCCGCGCTCCGTGGCCAGAGCCGATCCCATGCCAAGCTCTTGCAGCGGCCCGTGGTATTCGGGGAAGCGCACGGCAAAGGCCAGCAGGTCCCGGTCCCGCTGCGCCGGCTTGCAGGCTTCAAGCCTGGCCGGGGGACTGCCACCTGCGGTTTTGTCCGACCCGCCGCCCGGCTCCGGCAGCACCTGCCGCCACTCGGCCTCGGACAGTCCGAGCCCGGCCGGAAGTTTCGGCAGGTAAAAGGCCTGCAGGTCGTGGTCGCCGAGCTGCCGCACGAAGCCCCTGGCCCACTGCAGCACTTCCTTGGGAGAGCGGGTCTCCGAAACCTGACGCATGCAGTAGTCGAGGCCGTCCACGGCCCGGGACACGAGTTCCTCCAGGCGCTCCCGGCCGAACTTCTGCAGCACGGAGTCCACGTCCTCGCCCTCGGGCATGAGCAGCACCCGGCACTTCAGGCCCTGGGTCAGGATCATCTCGGCGCTGCGCAGGGCCGCCTTGCGGCCGGCGTTGTCACCGTCGAAGACCAGATCCACCCGACCCACCAGCCCGGACAGGCGGTGGACCTGCTCCCTGGTCAGGGCCGTGCCGAGGACGCCGCAGCTGTTCTCGAAGCCGAACTGGTGCAGGCTCAGCACGTCCACGTACCCCTCGGTCAGCAGCACGCTCTTGGTGTGCGACATGGCGCGGCGGGCCTGGTACAGTCCGTAGAGGTGCTCGCCCTTGGTGTAGATGGGCGTCTCGCTCGAGTTCAGGTACTTGGGCCCGTCCCCGTCCGTCAGGCTGCGGCCGCCGAAGGCCACGGTCTGACCCGACAGGTTCATGATCGGAAAAATGAGCCGCTCGCGAAAGCGGTCGTAGTACGAACCCTTGGCCGACTTGCTGACCAGCCCGGCCTTCTCGGCCAGCTGCTCGGAAAAGCCGCCGCGCCGCAGATGGTCGCGCAGTTCGTTCCATCCGGGCGGGGCCCAGCCCAGGCAGAAGCGCTCGACGATCTCCGGCGCCAGCCCCCGCCGCGCGATGTAGTCACGCGCGGTCTGCCCGGCGGGCCGGACGAGGGTCTGCCGGAAGAAGGCCGCGGCCATGGCGTGCATCTCCAGGCACTGCCCTTTGGACAAAGCCCCTGCAGGCTGGTACGAGGGGCGCCGGCGGGTCTCCAGACCGGCCTCTCGCGCCAGGGCCTCCACGGCCTCGCCGAACTCCAGGCCGTTGATGGCCCGGTAGAACTCGATGACGTCGCCCGAAGCCTGACACCCGAAACAATAGTAAAAGCCCCCTTCCGGATTGACCGAGAAGGACGGCTTGGTCTCCTGATGGAAGGGGCACGGGGCAACCAGCCTGGTACCGGCCGGACGAAGCTCCACGTGCCTTCCGATCACGTCCTCGATGCGCAGGCGCGCCTTGATCTGCGCGATGAGTCCCTGGTCAAACGTGCTCATCAGGCTCCGTTTGCTGAAATTATCCCGCCAGAACCACCTTGGTCATGCCGTCGCCGCCTTCGTCCGCGTCTGCAAGACGGTACGAATCCACGGCCCTGGAACGCTTCAGATGCTCGTGCACGACCTTGCGCATGACGCCGCTGCCCATGCCGTGCACGACCTCAACCTCGCTCCGCCCGGCCAGCAGCGCCTTGTCCAGAAACCTGGCCAGCTCGGCCTCGGCCTCGTCGGCACGGAAGCCGCGCAGGTCGAGACGCAGCGGGGTGACCGGCGCGGGAGCGCTGCGGACCACGACCTTGCCGCCGTCGGTCTTGTCGCGCTCCCCGGGCTGGACGTCAGCCAGGGAAACCCACAGGGACACGCCGCCCATGTCCAGGCGCACGCGTTCCTTTTTGCCGTCCACTTCCTGAACCTGGCCCTTTTTGTTCCAGGGCAGATAAAACAGGACCTGCCCCTGGGCAATGGCCTCGATGGAAAGTTTCTTGACCTCTTCCTCTTCGCCCCGGGTCTGGGCCACGCCTTCCCGCAGCTGGGCCAGTTCCTTGAGGGCCTCCTTGCGTCCGCGGCGCCCTTCGCGCCACTCGCGCATGATCTCGCCGGCCGCCGTGCGCAGTTCGGTCTGCATGCGCGCTTTTTCCTGGTCCAGCTTTTCGAGCTTGCGGGCGAACTTGCGCTCGGCTTCCTGGGTGCGGGCCTTGAGCTTTTCGAGCTCGTCCTCCTTCTCCGCGGCTAGGCGGTTCAGGCGGTCGAAGACCTCTTCGGTGTTGCCGGCGTCCAGGTACAGGTACTCCTGGGCCCGGGCCAAAATGGAGTCGGGCAGGCCCTGCTCGCGGGCCACATCCAAGGCGCGGCTGGCGCCGACCTGATCGTAGCCGAGCTTGAAGAGCGGCTTTCTGGTGTCCGGCGAAAAGATGACCGAGGCCGCGCGCACGCCCTCGCGGGACAGGCCGTAGGCCTTGAGGGCCGGGAAATGCGTGGCCACGCCGACCCAGGCGCCGCGCTCGAGCAGGCCATCGACCACGGCCTGGGCCAGGGCCGCGCCCTGGCTCGGGTCCGTGCCCACGCCGAACTCGTCGAGGACGACCAGGGTGCGCGCGTCGATGCGCGGCCAGATCTCGCTGAAATGCCGGATCTGGGCCGTGAAGGTCGACAGGCTCTGCTCGATGGACTGCTCGTCGCCCATGGACACGACGAAGTTGTCCCACAGGGGCATGGTGCTGCCCTCGGCGGCCGTGACCGGCAGCCCGGCGTGGGCCATGAGGCCGAGCAACCCCAGGGTCTTCAGGCACACGGTCTTGCCGCCGGCGTTGCCGCCGGTGATGATCAGCACCTTCTGGCCCTCGTGCAGGACAAGGTCCACGGGCACGACGCCCTCATGGCCGAAGACGAGCAGCGGGTGGCGCGCTTCCGTGAGGTGCAGGGGCGCGTCGGGGGCCACGTCGACCACATGGGCGCCGGCCTTGGCGGCGAAGCGGCAGATGGCCAGGAGCCCGTCGAAGCGGACCAGTTCCGCGAAGGTGCGCTCGATGGCTCCCTGCTCCGAGCGGATGAGTTCGCTCAGGAAGCGCAGGATCTTCTGCTCCTCGGCTCGCTCCTCCTGCCTGTGCTCCTGGAGGTCGTTGTTCAGTTCCACCAGGAAGAGCGGCTCGAAGTAGCACGTCTCGCCCGTCTGGGAATAGTCGTGGACGATGCCCTTGAGGCGCCCCTTGAAATTGTTCTTGAGGGCCAGGACGTAGCGGTCTGAGGAGATCGTCAGGAACTCGTCCTGCAGCATGAACTGCAGGTCCTTGTTCTGGAAGAAGTCCTGGACCTTGCGCGTGCACATCTGGTGCACGCGGCGGATTTCCTGGCGCACGGAGTAGAGCTCCGGCGAGGCCTCGTCGCGAATGGTCCCGTCCGGGCCCAAACAACGCGACAGGGCCGACCACGTCTTGGGCGGCAGGGTCAGACCCGCGACCAGGGCGCTCAGACCGGGATAGCGACCGGAGTCGGCGTCGCCCAGGCCGTCCAGCAGCGTGGCCGCGGCCTTAAGCATCTCCCGCACGCCGGCCAGCCCGTCCAGGTCGAGATAGGCCAGTGGGTTCTTCAAGAAGGCGAAGACGCCGGCCACGTCGGGAAATACGGAAAGATGCACGTCCCGACTGCCGCACAGATGCATGGTTTCGCGCACCAGGGACAGGCGCTCGGCGATGCGGACGGGGTCGGTATCGGGCAAAAGCGAAAGGCAGGCATCCCTGCCCGCCTCGCTGACCGCAAAATGCGAAAGGTGCTGCAGGACCTTGGGGAATTCCAGCAGCTGCAATGTTCTTGAATCCATAGGATTATGAAGAGAGTTTCGCCCGTACCAGGGCGCTCAGTTCCTTGCCGTCGATGCGGCCGGCATATTCGCCCAGGATGGCGTTCATGACCCGGCCCATGTCCTTCATGCCGGAAGCGCCGAGGGCCTGGATGGTCATCGAGACGGCCTCTTCCAACTCTGCGGGAGAGAGGGCCGTGGGGAGATAGGTGCGCAGAATGAGAAGCTCGCGCTCCTCGATTTCAGCCAGATCGACCCGACCCGCGGCTCGGAACTGGTCAATGGACTCCTGACGCTGCTTGACCTGCTTGGCCACGACGTCGAGAATCTCATTGTCGGCCAACTCCCGCCGGAGTTCGACCTGCTTGTTCTTGACGGCTGCCTTGAGCATTCTCAAGACAGCCACCTCGTCAGTCCTCTTCGCCTTGAAAGCGGCAACGTAGTCCTTTTCAATGCGCTCGGAGAGACTCATTACATCACCTGAAGTTTACGGATCTTCTTCATCAGACGCTTCTTGGCCGCAGCTTCCTTCTTCTTCTTCTGGATGCTGGGCTTCTCGAAATGCTGACGCTTTTTCAGCTCGGAAAGGATACCGGCCTTCTCGACCTGCTTCTTGAACTTCCGCAGGGAGTAGTCAAACGTATCGCTGTCACCCATGTATACACCTGGCAAACGGATCACCTCCCGTTCTCGATCTTGGCTGCACTTCGTACCGTGCAGGAAATTGTGCTTCTTACGCAAAGCCGAAAGGCATGGCAAGAGAAATAAGCGCGAAAAAAAAGGGCGCCTGGGCGCCCTTGAAAAGCTCTGAAAATCAGGCGGCTACATCTTTTCCTTGATGGTCTCGGCGAGAGACTTGAGGATGACAACACCCACGCCGCTTCCGATAATGAACAGAACCGCGTAGAGAACTCCGAAAAAGATGGCATGGTCCGGCTGCCACCAGGGAAGATCCTGGGGCAGAGGGCTCTGAACAGTTTCCCCGTGCAACATAGCTCCCCCTTGTCGGACTTACTTGATGGCTTCTTTCAGTTCCTTGCCGGGGCGGAACTTGACGACCTTGCAGGCGGGAATCTTCAGTTCTTCGCCGGTGCGGGGATTGCGGCCGGTGCGAGCCTGGCGCTCTTCGACCACGAAGGTGCCGAAGCCGGTCAGGGTCATCTTCTTTTCAGTCACCAGGGTCTCCTGGACGGCCTTCAGAAATTCGGTAAGGGCACGCTCGGCGTTCGCCTTGGTCAATCCGGCCTTTTCCGCCATCTTGGCAACCAATTCAGCTTTCGTCATCAGTCTTCCTCCTTTGCAGTAATTCACCAAACGGACACGGAGAGGCTCTCCAGAAGCCTCATGCACCCCGTAGCCGTCAACATGTGGCACAACCAGCCTGATTCGAAAAAATCCCAGATGCGAATGCGCTCCTCCCTACTGGAAGAAAAGGACCATGTCCAGAGGCCTGAAGCCAAATACAGCCTAGGTTTCCGGCGCAAACGCCCAGAGCGCAGGCAAACAGAATTTCCAGGGCAAAGTCAAGTCTATTTTCCAAAAATACAGGCAATACCTACGTTCTCGGGCTTTTCGGGTCCCGCTCCCCCCCATTTCCGCACACGATCAACGGCGCCAGCCTGCGCAGCAGATCGGGGTCCAGGTCCTCGGGCCGAACGCGCCGGTCCACGCCCGCCTGCCCGCACCAGTCCTCGATGGCTTCGGACCAGTACGCCTTGAGGATGGTGCCGAGCTGCTTGCGGCGTTGCTGGAACAGAACCTTGAGCAGGCGCGACAGGGCGGCGGCTTCCGAGAGGGCCGGGTCCGGCCGTGGCCTGAAGCGCACGATGGCCGAGTCGACCTTGGGTCGCGGGGTGAAGACGTGCGGGGGGACGGTGAACACGTACTCGGCCCGCACGAAATTGCCGACCCAGGCCGAAAGGGCGCCGTAGGTCCTGCTCCCGGCCCGGGCCGTGAGCCGCAGGGCCACCTCCTTCTGGACCATGAAGAGCATAGTCTTCCAGGAACGGCAGCGGTGGACCATCTCCCAGATCATGGGCGAAGCCACGTTGTACGGCAGGTTGCCGACAAGGGTCAGGCCGGGCAGCCCGCCCGTACCCTCCCAGCAGAATTCGAGGCCGTCGGCGTGCACCACGCCGACGCGCGGAAACTCCTGCCGGATGAAGCGCACCAGGTGCGAGTCCTTCTCCAGGGCCATGACCGGCCCGGCGTGCCCGACCAAAACGCTGGTCAGGGCGCCCCGTCCCGGGCCGATCTCCAGGACCGGGTCTCCGGGGCCGAGTTCGGCCGCGGCCACGATGCGACGGCATATGTTGGGGTCGGACAGGAAATTCTGCCCCAGGGACCTCTTGGGCTGTGAAAACCCGGAGCTAGCCACGGCGCAGCACCCGACGCTGGCGTTCCAGCTTCCGCATGGCGCGCCTGTCGTGAAAGATGCGCACGGCGCGCAGGGTGATGAAATAGGTCGCAATGGACATGGGGATGCCGGCGATGGCGCCTCCCAGGGTGGTGATGAGCAGCCATTGCCAACCGCGCTGCAGGAGTTCCAGCAGAGGCAGATGAATGAATTCGGCGATGCTCAGGGGCGTGACGTCAACGGGCACAAAGACCTTTCCGAGCAGGTAGAAGAGGGGAAAGACGATGGCCCAATTGAACGGATTGCTCCACCACGTGCCGAGGGCCGCAGCGATGACGTTCCCGCGCAGCAGCAGGGCCAGGGCCACTGCGATGGCCATCTGCAAGGACAGCAAAGGCAGGGCCCCGGCGAAGACGCCCAGGGCCAGGCCCAGGGCGATGGACTCGGCCGGAGCCTTGATGCGCACGATGCGGAGGTAGGTGTAACGGCTCAGACGAGCGATCTTGACCCAGATTCTTTCCATGGACTCACATAAAAAAAGGCGGCCGGGAGACCCGGCCTGCCTTCATGAGGACGAGGGTATGACTGCTGCGGCCGGTCTATTGCCGCCTTCAGCAGGTTGTCAATGCATTTCGCGACACACCCCTTGCGAAAAAGCGTCCGCTCGGCGGGACAGGCCTGCCTGTCCCGCTCACCCCTATTCCACCGGGGGAGTGAAGACGCGGGTGGCCATGTCGCGGTCCATCATGAACAGCCCCCCGCCGTTAGAGCCGACCATGCGCAGCTTCTGCACGACCTCGTTCACGCTGTCCTCCTCCTCGACCTGCTCCGCCACGAACCAGTTCAGGAAGTTGGCCGAGGCGTGATCCTTCTCCTTGATGGCCAGGTTCATGAGGTCGTTGATGCGGCCGGTGATGTAGGCCTCGTGCTGCTGTGCCGCCTCCATGGCCGCCAGGGGGCTCTCCCACTCGAACTGGGGCTTGTCGATGGCGCCGAGCGTCACGCGCCCGCCGCGCTCCGCGACGTACCTGAAGAACTTCATGGCGTGGAACGACTCCTCCTGGTTCTGGACGGTCATCCAGTTGGCGAAGCCGCTCAGGTTCTTGTCCTGGAAGTAGGCCACCATGGCCAGGTAGAGGTAGGCGGAGAACATTTCCGCGTTGATCTGATCGTTCAGGGCTTTTTCCATCTTGGGACTGAGCATGGGTCACCTTCCTCGTAATATGGAGTGTAGTGTGATGTGTTGAAGACGAATTACAGCAGCTTTTTCACGGCATCGAGCACCGCGGCGTAGTCGGGTTCGTGGGTCACTTCCGGCACGACCTGCACGTAGGCCACCTTGCCCGCCGCATCGACCACGAAAATGGCCCGGGCCAGGAGACGCAGGCCGTCGATAAGCACGCCGTAGGCCTGGCCGAAGGATGCGGCCTGGTAGTCGGAGACGGTCTGCACGTTGGCCACGCCGGCATTGCCGCACCAGCGCTTCTGGGCGAAGGGCAGGTCCATGCTCACGGTCAGCACCTTGACCTTGTCGCCGAGGGCCTGGGCCTCCTGGTTGAAGCGACGCGTCTCCATGTCGCAAACCGGGGTGTCCAGGGACGGGACGGCGGAAATGATGGCCACCTTGCCTTTCAGGGCTGCCAGGGACACGGGGCCCAGGTCGTTGTCGACCACGGAGAAATCCGGGGCCGCCATGCCGGGGGTGATCTCGGGGCCGACCAGGGTCAGCGGGTTGCCCATGAACGTCACGACGTTATCTCTCTTGATCATTGCTTGCTCCCGTTGGTTGAGCTCCGGTGCGTCCCGCATGGTCCGAGGGGGCTTCCGGGGCCGATTGATAATAGTTTGCTTTCTAATATCTACGGGCTCATGCGCAAGGGGGGAAAGCCACTTTGTTCGAAATTCGCCGTCCGGACGGGGCGGTTTTCGCGTCTGGCCAACGTCCCCGCCCCCTGCTACACCGCCTCCATGCATTCTTCCCGACTGGTTTTCCTCGGGCTGGACGGCCTGCCCTGGTCCCTGGCCGGCACACTGTGCGCCCAGGGGCTGCTGCCGAACCTCTCGGCCGTCGTCGCCTCGCCGCACTGCAAGGCCATTTCCGCCGAACTGCCCGAACTCTCGCCCGTGAACTGGACCAGCATGTTCACCGCAAGCCCCCCGGGCCATCACGGCGTCTTCGGCTTCACGCACATGGACCCGCAGAGCTACGAACTGCGGTTCACGGATTTCACCCATGTGCACGGTCCGACCATCTTTGAACGGCTGGCCGAAGCCGGGCTCTTCTCCAAGGTCGTGAACATGCCCAACCTGGCCCCGGTGCGGCCCATGCGGGCCGTGCTTGTGGCGGGCTTCCCGGCAAGCGCCTTGGAAGGCGCCGTGCATCCCCCGGCCCTGGCGGGCATCCTGGCGGACCACGGCTACACGGTCGAGGCCGACACCGTGCGCGGGGCCACGGACCCGGCCTTCCTGCTGGAAGAACTTCACCGTACCCTGGCCTGCCGGGAAAAGGCCCTGGAACTCCTGTGGCCGGACATGTCCTGGGATCTTTTCTTCCTCGTGCTGACGGAAACGGACCGTCTGGGGCATTTCCTCTTCCCGGCCCTGACGGAGCCCTTCCATCCCTGGCGCTCCGAGGCCCTGCGTTTCATGGCCGCCTGGGACCGGCTCGTCGGGAGGGTGCTTGGCATGTACGAGGCCCTGTCCGGGCCCAAACGCCTCGTGATCATGGCCGACCACGGCTTCACCTCCCTCGTGCAGGAAGTGGACCTCAACGCCTGGCTCGCGGAGCGGGGACTGCTGCGCCTGTCCCGCCCGCCCGGCAGCGAGTGGGACACCGACGCCATCGACCCCGGCGCCAGGGCCTTCGCCCTTGACCCGGGGCGCATCTACCTGCACACGAAGGGTCGATTCGCCCGCGGCACGCTGACACGCGCCGAGGCCGAGCGGCTCGTGCCGGAACTCATGCGGGCCCTGTCCGGGCTGACCTGGCACGGGCGCAGGGTCGTCCGCAGCGTCCTGCGCGGGTCAGACCTCTACCACGGCCCCCAGGCCCACCTGGCCCCGGACCTGATCCTGGTTCCCGAGGCCGGTTTCGACCTCAAGGGCAAATTCGGCAGGCCGGGCGTCTTCGGACACTTTGGACGCCAGGGCATGCACACGGCCGACGACGTGTTCTTCTACGACTCCATGGGCGCGGGAGCCCGCACGCCCACCGACGTCGGCCGCCTGATCCTCGAACATTACGGCCTCCCCGCCACCATCCTGGAAAACTGAGACCCATGCGCATCGACTACGAAAACGATCTCAACCCGGCCCAGTACGAGGCCGCCACCACCCTGGACGGACCGGTCCTGGTCATCGCCGGCGCTGGCTCGGGCAAGACCCGCACCGTGGTCTACCGCCTGGCGCGTCTGGTGGAGTCCGGCGTCTCCCCCTTTGAAATCCTGCTGCTGACCTTCACCCGCAAGGCCTCGTCGGAAATGCTGCACCGCGCCGAGGCGCTCCTGGGCCACCAGGGTCTGGGCGGCGTTCGCGGCGGCACCTTCCACGGCTTCGCCTACTCCCTGCTCAAGCAGTACGCGGGCCTGCTGGGCTTCGAACGCGGCGCCACGGTCATGGACCGCGGCGACGGCGAGGACATCCTGGGCCAGGCCAAGGACCGCCTGCGCGTCGGCCGCGGGGACCGCAAGTTTCCCAAGCGGGCCACGATCCTGGGCCTGTACAGCAAGAGCCGCAACAAGGAGCTGCCCCTGTCCCAAGTCCTGCGCCAGGAGGCGTACCACCTCGGCACCTACGAGGACGACCTGACCCGGCTCATCGAGGAGTACGAGCGCATCAAGGCCGAATGCGGCCTGCTGGACTACGACGACCTGCTCTTCCTGCTGGAACGGCTGCTCAACGACCACCAGCACGTGCGCGAGGCCGTGACCTCGTCCATCTCGCACATCATGGTCGACGAGTACCAGGACACCAATCTGGTCCAGGCCCGGCTGGTGCGCCTGCTGACCAAGCCGGGGGACGAGCGGCCCAACGTCATGGCCGTGGGCGACGACGCCCAGTCCATCTACGCCTTCCGCGGCGCCAACGTGAAGAACATCCTGGACTTCCCGAAGACATTTCCCGGCGCCAGGGTCGTCAAGCTGGAGCAGAACTACCGCTCCACCCAGCCCATCCTGGAACTGACCAACGCCATCCTCGACGGCTTCCGCGAAAAGTTCTGCAAGCGCCTCTTTTCCGAGCGCACGGACTCGCGTCTGCCCGAGCACGTCCTGCCCTTCTCGGACCGCAGCCAGGCCCGCCTGGTCACGGCCAAGATCGCCGAACTGGCCCGCACCCACCCACTGGACCAGATCGCCGTGCTCTTCCGGGCGGGGTATCAATCATACCACGTCGAAGTGGAACTGAACAAGATCGCCCTGCCCTTCCGCAAGTACGGCGGCATCAAGTTCTCCGAGGCGGCGCACATCAAGGACGTGCTGGCCTGCCTGCGCCTGGGGCTGAACGCCTCGGACCTGCCGGCCTGGCAGCGGGTGCTTGGCAACGTGCCGGGCATCGGGCCCAAGAGCGCCCAGAAGATCCACCATGCGGCCATGATCAACGACCAGGCGTTCCTCAAGGCCCAGCGGACCAAGAAGCCGGAACTGGACGAACTCCTGCGCGTGCTGGACACCCTGCGCACCCAGGTCATGCGCCCCTCCACGGCCATCACCTTCGTGCTCGACTACTACCTGCCCGTCATGAAGGAACGGTTCCCCGACGACTACCCGCGCCGCGAGGCGGGCCTGGAGGAACTGACCCAGATCGCGCTGGGCTACGACGACATCCCCTCCTTCCTGGGAGACCTGAGCCTGGACAGCCCCGACGCCGAGGAGGCCCGCGGCCAAGCCGTGACCCTGTCCACAGTGCACTCGGCCAAGGGGCTGGAGTGGGACGCCGTGCTGGTCATCGACCTGGTCGAGGACCGCTTTCCCTCGCGTCACGCCATGAACGACAACGACGACTTCGAGGAGGAGCGGCGCCTCTTGTACGTGGCCTGCACCCGGGCCCGCGACAGCCTGACCCTCTTCTCCCCCGAGACCCTCTACAGCCGGGAACTCGCGGCCACCACACCGGCCCGGATCAGCCCCTTCCTGCAGGACATCCCCGCGCATCTGCTGTCCCGCTACCGGGAGCAGTTCACGGGCGGCGTCGGGCTGCAGACGACCCCGTCGCCAAGGACGCCCCTCAGACCGCAGACGACCCCAACGCCCTCGACCTGCGCCGAGGACTTCCCCGGCCAGGAGCCGCCCCGGGCCAGGCCCGAAGGCCACACTCCGGTCCAGGGCACCTACGCCCGGCACAAGATCTTCGGCCGCGGCAAGGTCGTGCAGCGGGTGGAGCCCAACAAGTACAAGATCAACTTCCCCGGCTTCGGGCTCAAGCTCATCATCGAGGACTTCGTGGAACTGGAATGACGAAACGGGACGTCGGCCAGGCCGACGCCCCGTTTCCGGCGGTCCGAAGGATTCTCCCCGTTCAGCAGACCATGGCCTTGACGTGGTCGAACAGGGCGTCGTCCTCGACCTTCTCGCCGAGCCGCTGAAAAATATCCTTCAGGGCCTGGCATTCCGTGGCGAAGATGTTCTCGTCCCCGATGCGCTCGTAGAGGCTCGTGGCCCGCATGACGTCCAGAACCTGCCGCTTGAGGCCCGAGAACACGGGCTCCACGCCCGCCTCCCTGAGCTGCCCCACCAGGCTTTGCAGCATCTCCTCGCCCGAAGAGTCCAGGAAATTGATGGCGTCCCCGACGACCAGCAGGTACTTGGCCTCGCGGTGGTCGGCCACGGCCTTGAGCACCGCGTCCTCGAAATGCGCCACGTTGGCGAAATAGAGGGAGCCGTCGAAGCGCAGGACCGTGACCCTGTGTGACGTGGCCAGGCCGGGATGGACGTGCACGTCGCGCAGGGTGCCGTCGGCGTAGCGCCCGAGGATGGCCACGCGCGGGGACATGGTCCGGTACAGGTAGAGACAGACGGACAGGACCGCGCCGACAATGACGCCCCGGTCCAGGTGCGGCGCGGCCAGGAGGGTCACGACGAAGGTCACGGCCGCGACCGCGCCGTCCCCGCGGTTGGCCCGCCAGGTGTGGACGAAGGCGTGGGGGGTCAGCAGGCCGACGACGGCCAGGATGATGATCACGGCCAGTACGGCCTTGGGCAGATGGTAGAGCCAGGGCGTAAAGAAGAGCAGGGTCACGGCCACGAACAGGCCGTTGAAGACCATGGCCAGTCCGGTCCTGGCCCCGGCCTGGAGGTTGATGGCCGATCCCGTGAAGGAGCCGCAGGCCGGATAGGCCTGGAAGAACGAACCGCCGATGTTGGCCAGGCCCTGCCCGATGAGCTCCTGGTTGGGGTCGATGTGCTGCCTGGCCTTGCTGGCCATGGCCTTGGCCATGGAGATGGACTCCATGAAGGCCACCAGGGCGATGATCAGGGCCGCGGACAGGAGCTGCAGCGCCGCGTCGAGATTCATGGCCGGGAACTGCAGGGACGGCAGTCCCGCCGGTACCGCGCCGACCACCTCGCCGCCGCCGGCGAGCTTCATGACGCCGCCGTCGATGGCCTTGATGTGCCAGGCCCGTCCGTCGGGCACCACGTCGCCGGGCACCTCCCCCTCCTCATACAGCGGCCCCGAGTCCATGCCTTCGGGACGCACGAAACGCAGCTGACGCACGCCGCGCAGCAGTTCGTTGTGCCGCCGCTCCAGGGAGCGCATATCCAGCCTGGCCAGTTCGACCTGATGCCGCAGGCCGGCCGCGGCCCAGACCTGCCCGTCCTTGTCCGCCTGACGCTTGCGGGCGGAGGTGTCGGCGATGAGCGCGGCCACCTCCTTCATGCGTCCGCTCGTCGCCTCATATTCGGCGACCAGTCCGCGGGCCTGGGGCGTGACGATATCCTCCAGGACGGCGCCGCTCTTCTTGTCGTACCCGACCACGGCACTGACCAGCGTGGCAATAACCACGGCCACGAGGACGCCGGCCTTGGACAGGGCGGGAACCCTCTTCAGCCCGAGAAGCAGGGTCAGGCCCAGCAGAGCCATGCCCAGGGTGGGCAGATGCGTGTGGGAGACGAGCCGCAGCATCTCCCAGATATCCTTCAGGAAAAAGTCGCTGCGCCCCTTGGGGATGCCCAGGATCAGATCCAGCTGGGACAGGCCGATGATAATGGCCGCGGCGTTCATGAACCCGAGGATCACGGGGTGGGACACGAAATTGACGATGGTCCCGAGCTTGAGCACGCCCAGCAGCAGCTGGATGAGGCCCACGAGGAAGGTCAGCAGCAGGGCCAGGCCGATGTATTCCGGGGTGTTGGACACGGCCAGGGGCGTGATCGCGGCGGCCGTCATGAGGGAGACGATGGCCACGGGACCCGTTGCGAGCTGCCGGGACGACCCCCACAGGGCGCCGACGATGGCCGGCACGAAGGCCGTGTAGAGCCCGAAGTAGAGAGGCAGACCCGAGAGCTGGGCATAGGCCATGGCCTTGGGCACCAGGATCAGGGCCCCGGTGATGCCGGCCATGAGGTCGGCCCGCACCGTCAGCATGGACAGGGGAAACCACGCCAGAAAGGGAAAGAAGCGCAAAAGCCTGATCGACATGAGACCGTTCCTTGCCCGAAAATTCATGAAAGAAGGATACCGCAGACTGTTCCCGGCACCGCCGCAAACGCCCTCAAGCAGTGACCACCAGCACGGCGCAGTGCGCCCAGCCGCAGACCTCCTTGGTCACGCGGCCCGTGAACATCCTCGGCAGCCGACTGCCGTTGACCCCGCCGATCATGATCATGTCCACCCCGCGCTCCTCGGCGGCCCGGACGATGACGTTCGAGGGGTGCCCGACGTCGGCCACGGCTTCGAACTGCAGGTGCGGCCACTTCTCCCGGCCCCGCGCGCAGACGTCCTCGACCATCTTGCGGGCCGCGCCGAGGCCGCTCTCGCGTCTGGCCACGGCCACGAAGGTCAGACGCTGCAGGGTCACGCAGCACATCCCCAGGCTCAGGGCCTCCTCCACGGCCAGCCGGCTGCTCGGCGAATCCTCCACGGCCACGAGGACATGCGTCCCGGTCAGCAGGGAATCCTTGGGCAACACGAGGACCATGGGGAAACCCAGGCCGATGACCTTGGAGGTCATGCTACCGACCATGAGGTACAGCCGGCCGGCGCGGCCGTGGCGGCCCATAAGGATGACGTCCACCCCGCGCATGCGCGCCTGTTCGACGATGGCGTGCTCCGGAACCGACGACCCGACGACCACGGTCTCGCACTCCACCCCGCTGTCCCTGGCCATTCTGCGGACTCCCTCCATGTAGGGCGCGATCTCCTGCTGCCTGCGCGTAACCTTGGAATTGGCGGACTTCAGGGACTCCGTATCGATCCTGACGACATGCAGCACGACGACCCTGGCCTGGCAGGCCTGCCCGAAAAAGACGGCCTCCTGGACGGCGCCGTCGCTGTAGTTCGAGCCGTCCGTGGCCAGCAGCAGGGTTTTGGCCTCGCCAAGGAGACTGGTGGAGAAGCGGTTCATGCGCGCTCCGGGTTGCGGTTAGGTCTTGTCAAGACGCTACCACCCGCGATGCCCCAATACAAGCGTCGTTCGGAAATGCACGACGCCCTGCGCCGGCCCATCCGGAAATAAGCCAGGTGTTTGACTGGCCGTTACACGGACGGTAGGTTCAGACTGACCAGCGAAAACATCCACCAAGGACCGTACATGAACCCCAGCATCGTCGGCATCGTCCACTCCCACCTGCGCACCCGCGAGGAATGTCCCAAACACGGGGACACGGCCCTGCTCCCGGTCTGGATCGAGATCATGCCCGAATTCGAACCGGCGGCCACGGACCTCCAGATCGGCGACGCCGTCGTCGTGCTGACCTGGATGCACCAGGGCGACCGCTCCGTGCTGCGCTGCCACCCCCGGGGCAACCGCGACCTGCCCATGCGCGGCATCTTCTCCACCCGCTCCCCGGACCGGCCCACGCCCATCGGCCTGCACAACGTGCGCATCACCGGGCGCGAAGGTCTGCGCATGCAGGTCCATCCCCTGGAAGTCATCGACGGCACGCCCGTCATCGACATCAAGCCGGACAATTCCGCGGCCCCCGGCCGGGAGGAATTTCCGTCCCTGGTCAACCCGGACACCGGACGGGCCATCATCGAGGCGGGCCGCGACGGCTGGCTGCGCGGGCTCTTCGCCGGGTTCAACGGCAACATCAGCGTGCGTCAGGGTTCCCGGGTGGTCATCACCGCCACGGGCAGCGCCAAGGGCCACCTTTCGCCCCGGGACTTGGCCGTGGTCGATCTTGAGAGCGGCGACGCCCTGTCGTCGGCGCAGGCCTCTTCGGAGCTGTCCGTGCACCTGGAAATCTACCGCAACCAGCCGGCGGCCCAGGCCATCGTGCATACCCACCCCCCGAAGCTCATCGCCCTGTCCCTGCGCGGCAAGGGGTCCCTGCTGCAGTTGCCCCTCTACGAAGGGCAGGTCTTCGCCACCAAGCTGACCCGCATCCCATCCGAAATACCCGGCACGCCGGAACTCGGGGAATCCGCGGGACAGGCCGCCCGCTATTTCCAGGCCGTGTTCATGGACGACCACGGACTGGTCTGCTGGGGCGGAAGCATGACCCAGGCCCTGGGCCTGTCCGAAGAACTGGAGAGCCTGGCCGCCATCGCCCTGGCCCGCTGAGGGCGGAGCCGGGGCGATGGCCCCGGAAAGGACGCTTTTTTGCTTGCCAACGGAGCGCACGTCGTCTATTAACCCCGAGCATTTCCTCGCGGGGGAGCGTTCCCCCTATCCGCACGACCTTCTTGAGCTTCAGCCTCATCCGGTTCCACACGTTTCTGAAATGCGTTTTCTCCCGTCTTGGACAGTCGGTCTCATGGTGCAGGCCCGGTTCCAGAGCCGGGCACTTTTGACCGCGTGGCCTCGGGCCCGCAAGGTATCATCATGACGACTTTTTCCGAATTGGGTCTGTCCGACCTGACCATCCAGGCTCTGTCCCGCAAGGGCTTCGAGGAGCCCACCCCCATCCAGATCAAGACCATCCCGGCCGTGCTGGCCGGCGAAAGCGACATCGTGGCCCAGGCCCAGACGGGCACGGGCAAGACCGCGGCCTTCGGCCTGCCGCTGCTGGAACTCTTGGAGCAGGACGCCCGCAAGGTGCAGGCCCTGGTCCTGGCCCCGACCCGCGAACTGGCCATTCAGGTGGCAGAGGAGATCAATTCCCTGCGCGGCGGCCGGACCGTCAGCGTGACCCCCATCTACGGCGGGCAGTCCATGGAGATCCAGCTGCGCAACCTCAGGCGCGGCGTGTCCGTGGTCGTCGGCACCCCGGGCCGTGTCCTCGACCACCTGCGCCGCGGCACCCTCGACCTCT
This sequence comes from Desulfomicrobium escambiense DSM 10707, assembly GCF_000428825.1. Classification (NCBI taxonomy): domain Bacteria; kingdom Pseudomonadati; phylum Thermodesulfobacteriota; class Desulfovibrionia; order Desulfovibrionales; family Desulfomicrobiaceae; genus Desulfomicrobium; species Desulfomicrobium escambiense. Next base: position 126,973 of record NZ_AUAR01000006.1, read on the forward strand.
CAAGCATCCGCTTCCTCATCCTCGACGAGGCCGACGAGATGCTGAACATGGGCTTTCTGGAAGACGTGACGGAGATCATGGAGCAGACGGCGGCCGACAAGCGGACCATGCTCTTCTCCGCCACCATGCCCCCGGAAATCCTGCGCGTGGCCAAGAAATACATGGGCGACTACCAGGTCATCCGCGCCGCGTCCGAACAGCTGACCGCCACCCAGACCGACCAGATCTACTTCGAGGTGTCGGCGGCCGACAAGTTCGAGGCCCTGTGCCGCATCATCGACATGGAGGAGGACTTCTACGGGCTGGTCTTCACCCGCACCAAGGTCGACGCCGACGCCGTGTCCCAGCGCCTCATGGAGCGCGGCTACGACGCCGACACCCTGCACGGCGACATGTCCCAGAGCCTGCGCGAGAAGATCCTGGCCAAGTTCAAGAAGCGCCTGGCGCGCATCCTCGTGGCCACGGACGTGGCCGCGCGCGGCATCGACGTGCACGACCTGACCCACGTCATCAATTTCGACCTGCCCCACGACCCCGAGGCCTACGTGCACCGCGTCGGCCGCACGGGCCGCGCCGGCAAGGAAGGCATCGCCATCACCTTCATCACGCCGTCCGAATACCGCCGCCTGCAGTTCATCAGCAAGCAGGCCAAGACGGACATCCGCAAGGCGCGCCTGCCCAAGGTCAGCGACGTCATCCAGATGAAGAAGGAGCGTATCCGGGCGGAACTGGCGGCCATCGTGGCCACGGAGCCGGAACTGGAATTTCTGGGCATGGCCCAGGAACTGCTCGAACAGAGCAAGCCGCGCGAAACCCTGGCCGCCCTGCTGCAGCACATGTTCCAGGAGGAACTCGACGCCTCCAACTACCGCGAGATCGAGGACGCCTTCGTGGTCGACAAGAAAGGCAAGACCCGCCTCTTCGTCACCCAGGGCCGCAAGGACGGTCTGACCCCCAAGCGCCTGCTGACCTTCCTGGACGAGAACTGCCGCATCCCGTCGCGCAAGGTCTGGGACATCCAGATCATGGAGACCTTCGCCTTCGTGTCCCTGCCCTTCCAGGAAGCCGAGAAGGTGCTGTCCATGTTCAACCGCAAGGGCAAGGACGGCGGCTTCGTCTTCACCAAGGCCAAGGGGCGCCCGACCCCGCCGCCCGTCAGGAAATAGCCAGCAAGAAAGGCCGCGCTCCACAGCGCGGCCTTTCTTGTTTTCAGCCCCCCGACCCACCGTCGCAAGGGCGCCCTTACGCCAACCCGCTTCACTGCTTCACGCCGTCCTCGAGATCGTACAGGATTCGCTCCTCGCTGCGGGAGTGTTCGTAGTCGACCCACCGGAACTCGGTCTGGTTCATGAGCCAGCGAATGACCTCGGCCTGGGAATGCGGCGTGCCGGGGTAGTCGACCACCTCGGAAAAGCGGTGCCCGAAGATCGTGATTTCCACGGCGATTTTCATGGGGCGCCTCCTCGTATTTTCAGTCAGATATGACCGGCTGTGCCTTCGGCAAGCATGAAAAAGCCGCACCCCCGAAAGGATGCGGCTCAAGCGGTCATGGGCAGGCGACAGAACACTAGCCCACGACGTTGTAGGCCTTGGGGGCAGCGCCGCAGATGGGGCACTTGTCGGAGGGCTGGCCTTCATGGATGTGTCCGCAGACGCTGCAGACGTAGTAGTCCACGGCTTCAAGGGCGGCCATCTTCTCGGCGGCCTTGGCGTACAGGTTGGCGTGGCACTCCTCGGCCTGGTTGGCGAAGCCGAAGTAGCGCTCGGCGGCTTTCTCGCCCTCGGCACTCGCGTCGGCGATCATGGCCGGGTACATGGACTTGAACTCGTGGGTCTCGCCGGCCACCGCCTCCTTCAGGTTGTCGGCCGTGGAGCCGATGCCCTTCAGCAGGCGCAGATGGGCGTGGGCGTGGATGGTCTCGGCCTCGGCGGCGGCGCGGAACAGCTTGGCAACCTGCGGCAGCCCCTCTTCGTCCGCCTTCTTGGCAAACGCCAGGTATTTGCGGTTGGCCTGGGATTCTCCGGCGAAAGCTTCCTTCAGGTTGTCGGTAGTCTTGCTCATCGGGTGTTACTCCTTATGGTTGCGTTGTTTATTATTAGGAAAAATTATCAAGAAGACTTCTAAAGAAATCATTCTGCGCTGGCAAGCAAAAATTTCAGCCCGTTGCCCTTTTCGCAAGCCAGGCGCGCTGGCCATGTCCTGCCACATCCCGTACAGAACGTCCTCCCTTTTCCGGGCTCGGACCCATTTTGTGAAGTTTGAAATTTCCTTCTTGACGCCGAAGTGAACGATCGTTAACTAGCCGCCCATGGCAAAACGACTGACCACCACCATCCGCCGCGAACAGATCGCCGAAGCCGCCCTGGCCCTCGTGGCCGATCAGGGCGTCGGCGCCCTGACAGCGCGCAACGTGGCCCGGGCCGTGGGCGTGACCGCTCCGGCCCTGTACAGGCATTTCCCGGGGGGCAAGGCGGACATTCTGTCGAGCGTCCTCGACCTTCTCGACTCCGTGAAAAGCGAAGGCATACGGATGGCCTTCGAGGAACCGGGCCCGCCCCTGGCCAAACTCCGCCGCTGCTTCGACCTGCATGTCAGCGTCATCGAGCGCTACCGCGCCCTGCCCATCCTCGTCCTTTCGGATTCCATCTGGATCGACGAACCGGACCTGAAGGCCCGCCTGGTGGAGAGCCACCGGCAGCAGCAGGCGCAGATCTCGGACATCGTCCGCGAAGGTCAGGCCGCCGGGGAGATCCGCCGGGACATCGACGCCGACCGCATTTTCGTCCAGTTCCTGGGGCAGTTCCTGACCATCGCCATCCTCTACAGCCGCCGGGGCGACATGATCGACCCCAAGGCCCAGGCCGAGGCCAACTGGCAGATGTTCCTGCAGGCCGTGGCCCCCTGATTGTATTACCGCATCATCACCTGTCACTCATAAATTTCATGCACCAGAACTTCAGGAAGGTACTCATGAAGAAGACACTCATCGTCATCGCCGTCATGGCCGCAGTCGGCCTCGGATATCTCGCCTGGCACAAGCCATCCCAGGCCAACCAGCCGGCCGCGGCCCAGGCCAAGCCCGCCCCCGAGGTGGCCGTGGTCACCATGCAGGAGACGGACGTGACCCTGACCTCGGAACTGCCGGGACGGACCGCCGTCTACCAGGTGGCCGAAATACGGCCCCAGGTCGGGGGCATCATCAAGCAGCGCGCCTTCACCGAAGGCACGGAAGTCAAGGCCGGCGACCTCCTCTACCAGATCGACCCGTCCACCTACGAGGTGGCCGTGGCCCAGGCCAAGGCCGCCGTGGCCAAGTCCAAGGCCGAGCTCGAACCGGCCAGACTCAAGGCCGCGCGCTACCGCGACCTGATCCGCACCAAGGCAGTGAGCCAGCAGGACCATGACGAGGTCATGGCCGCCCTGGCCCTGGCCGAGGCCAACGTGGCCGCATCCCAGGCCCAGCTCGACGCCGCGCGCATCGACCTGGAACGCACACGGGTCACGGCGCCCATCGGCGGACGCATCGGCCGATCCTCCGTCACCCCCGGCGCCCTGGTCACGGCCAACCAGGCCCAGGCCATGGCCGCCGTACAGCAGCTCGACCCCATCTACGTCGACCTGACCCAGTCCAACGTGGAACTGCTGCGCCTCAAGCGCGCCCTGGCCAGCGGCAGCATGCAGTCCGCCGGCGAGGCGGGCGCCAAGGTCCGCCTCATCCTGGAGGATGGATCGAGCTATCCCCTGCAGGGAACCCTGCAGCTGGCCGAGGCCAGCGTGGACCAGAGCACCGGCTCCGTGACCCTGCGCGCCGTCTTCCCCAACCCCGACCGCGACCTGCTGCCCGGCATGTATGTCCGCGCGGTCATCGAGGAAGGCGTGCTGGCCAAGGCCATGCTCGTTCCGCAGCAGGCCGTGGTCCGCAACGCCCAGGGCCAGGCCATGGCCATGGTCGTGGACGCCGGCGAGACCATCGCCGCCCGCCCCCTGGAGCTGGACCGCGCCGTGGGCGGCGACTGGATCGTGCGCCAGGGCCTGGCCTCCGGCGACCGCGTTGTGATCGAAGGACTGCAGAAGGCGCGACCCGGCACGCAGGTCCGCGTCGCCCAGACCGCCAACTGATTCCGTCCCCCAATCAATAAACTCGCTCCCCGTTGCCCCGGCCCCGCCGGGGCGCGAACGGATTCCGCGCGCCCCAGCCGGAAAGAGAAGGAGATATCATGGCTCATTTTTTCATCAACCGGCCGGTCTTCGCCTGGGTTCTGGCCATCGCCACCATGCTGGCCGGCGTCCTGTCCATCTTCGGGCTGCCCATCTCGCAGTACCCGCCCATCGCCCCGCCGTCCGTGTCCGTCAGCGCGACCTATCCCGGCGCGTCGGCCAAGACCCTTGAAGACTCGGTGACCCAGGTCATCGAGCAGAAGATGAAGGGCATCGACAACCTCGACTACATGTCCTCGACCAGCGAGTCCTCGGGCCAGGCCACCATCACCCTGACCTTCAAGGCCGGCACCAACCCCGACATCGCCCAGGTCCAGGTCCAGAACAAGCTGCAGCTGGCCATGGCCCTGCTGCCCCAGGAAGTGCAGGCCCAGGGCGTGCAGGTCACCAAGGCCGTCAAGAACTTCGTGCAGGTCCTGGGCTTCGTGTCCGAGGATGGCTCCATGAACAGGGCGCAGTTGGCCGACTACGTGGCCGCCAACATCCTTGACGGGCTGAGCCGCGTCGAGGGCGTGGGCGAGGTCACCCTGTTCGGATCCCAGCACGCCATGCGCATCTGGCTCAACCCCGACAGGCTGCACACCTACAGCCTGACCCCGGCCGACGTGGCCGCAGCCATCCGGGCCCAGAACGCCCAGATCTCTGCCGGCCAGCTGGGCGGCCTGCCCTCGGTGGAGGAGCAGCGCATCAACTTCACGGTCAGCGTCCAGGACCGCCTGCAGACCCCGGAGCAGTTCCGGGACATCCTGCTCAAGGTCAACACCGACGGATCCAGCGTGCGGCTTGGCGACGTGGCCAAGGTGGAGCTGGGGGCCGAAAACTCCCAGGTCGCCTCCCGCTTCAACGGCCAGCCCGCCGCAGCCTCGGCCATCAAGCTGGCCACCGGCGCCAACGCCCTGCAGACCGTCGATGCCGTGGCCAAGTACATCAAGGACATAAGCCCCACCTTCCCGGCGGGCATGAAGGTCGTGGCCGCCTTCGACACCACGCCCTTCGTGCGCATCTCCATCGAGGAGGTGGTCCGCACACTGCTTGAAGCCGTGGTCCTGGTCTTCCTGGTCATGTACCTCTTCCTGCAGAACTTCCGGGCCACCCTCATCCCGACCATCGCCGTGCCCGTCGTGCTCCTGGGCACCTTCGGGGTGCTGGCGGCCTTCGGCTACTCCATCAACACCCTGACCATGTTCGCCATGGTCCTGGCCATCGGCCTGCTGGTCGACGACGCCATCGTCGTGGTCGAGAACGTCGAGCGCATCATGCACGAGGACGGCCTCTCGGCCCGCGACGCGACCCACCTGTCCATGACCCAGATCTCGGGCGCCCTGGTCGGCATCGCCCTAGTCCTCTCCGCCGTTTTCGTACCCATGGCCTTCTTCGGCGGCTCCACGGGCGTCATCTACCGCCAGTTCTCCATCACCGTGGTCTCTGCCATGGTCCTCTCGGTCCTGGTGGCCCTCATCCTGACCCCGGCCCTATGCGCCACCCTGCTCAAGCCCGCCAAGGCCGGACACGGCAAGCGCGGCTTCTTCGGCTGGTTCAACCGCGGCTTCGACCGCACGGCCAGCGGGTACCGGAAGCTGGTCGGGGGCATGACCAGGCACTGGGGACGCTCCATGATCGTCTACGCCCTGGTCGTCGGCGGCATGATGCTCCTCTTCCAGCGACTGCCCACGGGCTTTCTGCCCGACGAGGACCAGGGTATCCTTTTCGTGCAGGCCCAGCTGCCCGTGGGCTCGACCCAGGACCGGGCCATCGAGGTGCTGGAACGCATCGAACACCATTTCCTGGTAAACGAGAAGCAGGCCGTTGAATCCATGATGGCCGTGGCGGGCTTCAGCTTCGCCGGCAACGGCCAGAACACGGCCATGTGCTTCGTGCGCCTCAAGGACTGGAGCCAGCGCAAAACCCCGGACCTCGGGGTCAAGGCCATCGCCGGGCGCGCCATGGCCGCCTTCTCGCAGTACCGCGACGCCATGGTCTTCGCCTTCGCCCCGCCGGCGGTGCTGGAACTGGGCAACGCCGTGGGCTTCGACTTCGAGCTGCAGGACATGGCGGGGCTGGGCCACGAAAAGCTCACGGCCGCACGCAACCAGCTCCTTGGCATGGCCAGCCAGCACCCCGACCTGGCCATGGTCCGGCCCAACGGCCTGGACGACACGCCCCAGTACCGCATCGACATCGACTGGGACAAGGCCAGCGCCCTGGGCCTGGCCGTGTCCGACGTGACAAGCGTCATCGCCACGGCCTGGGGCAGTTCCTACGTCAACGACTTCCTGGACAAGGGGCGCGTGAAGAAGGTCATCATGCAGGGCGAGGCGCCCTACCGCATGATGCCCGAGGATCTCGGCCGCTGGCACGTGCGCGGCAAATCCGGCCAGATGGTGCCCATGTCGAGCTTCGCCACGGCCCACTGGACGTCGGGCTCGCCGCGCCTGGAGCGCTACAACGGCGTCCCGGCCATGCAGATCCTGGGCGCCCCGGCCCCGGGCAAGAGCTCGGGCCAGGCCATGGCGACCATGGAATCCCTGGCCAGGCAGCTGCCAGAGGGCATCGGCTTCTCATGGACCGGCCTGTCCTTCCAGGAACGCCAAGCCGGATCACAGACGACCCTGCTCTACAGCCTGTCCATCATCGTGGTCTTCCTCTGCCTGGCGGCCCTGTATGAGAGCTGGAGCCTGCCGGCCTCGGTCATCCTGGTCATCCCCATCGGCGTGCTCGGCGCCCTGGCGGCCGTCAGCCTGCGCGGCATGACCAACGACGTGTACTTCCAGGTCGGCCTGCTGACGACCATGGGCCTGGCGGCCAAGAACGCCATCCTCATCGTCGAGTTCGCCAAGAGCCTGGCCGAGTCGGGCATGGACCTCGCCCAGGCCGTCATCGAGGCGGCCCGCCAGAGGCTTCGGCCCATCATCATGACCTCCCTGGCCTTCGGCCTGGGCGTGCTGCCCCTGGCGCTGAACTCTGGCGCCGGCTCGGGCGGCCAGAACTCCATCGGCACGGGCGTCATCGGCGGCACCATCGCCTCCACCATCCTGGGCTCCCTGCTCGTCCCGGTCTTCTTCGTCATCATGGCGAAGCTGGGCATCTCCCGCAGGAACCCCAAGAACTCCACGTCGCGCGTCATCATCCCCAGCGGAGGCGAAGCATGCGAAGAATGATCCTGACCCTGGCCCTGCTCCTTGTGGGCGGGTGCGCCACCATGGCCCCGGACCGCGAACGGCCCGAGGTGAATCTGCCCGCGACGTGGGCGGCCGCCAAGGCCGACGCAGGCGCGACGTCGCCCGACATCAACGCAACCGGCTGGCGGGAGGTCTTTGCGGACCCCGCCCTGCAGAAACTCATCGAAACGGCCCTGCTGGAGAACAGAGACCTGCGCCAGGCCGTGCTCGCCCTGGACAAAGCCCGCGCCCAGTACGGAGTTGTCCGGGCCGACAGCCTGCCCAACGTCGATGCCTCGGGACGGAACTCCAACACCCGCTCCCCGGGCGACCTGCGCGGCGGCATCGAGGGCATCGACCGGCAATGGGCGGCGGGACTCGGCGTCGCCTCCTTCGAACTGGACCTGTTCGGGCGGGTCCGAAGCCTGGAAGACAAGGCCCTGGAGGAATACCTGGCCACGGAGGAGGCGCGGCGAGCCGTGCACATCACCCTGGTCTCCCAAGTGGCCCGGACCTACCTGACCCTGGCCGGCGACCGCGAGGCCCTGGATCTGGCCCGTGAAACCCGACAGAGCCGCCAGGCCACCCTGGATCTGACCCTGGCCAGGATCGCAAACGGCATGGCCACGGACCTGGAACGCCACCAGGCCGAAGAGGCCGTGGCCGTGACCCAGTCCGAGGAAGCCCGTCTCACGGCCCAGGTGGCCATGGACGAGAACGCCCTGGCCGTGCTCACGGGCCGGCCCGTGGCCGAACTGGACCTGCCGGCCAGAGCCGTACGCGACGTGGCCATGGGCGCCGCCGTGGCCCCGGGCCTGCCGTCGGAACTGCTGGCCCGCAGGCCCGACATCCTGGAGGCCGAACACCGCCTGTGGGCCGCCGGCGCCCAGATCGGCGCGGCCCGGGCCGCCTTCTTCCCGCGCATCAGCCTGACGGGCAGCATGGGCTACGCGAGCCTCGAACTCCACGACCTCTTCGACGCCGCGGCCCGGACCTGGACCTTCATCCCGAGCATATCCCTGCCCATCTTCGACGCCGGCCGGAACAAGGCCAACCTGAAGGTGGCCGAGGCCGACCGGCAGATCAGGGTCGCAGCCTACGAACTGGCCGTGCAGAACGCCTTCCGCGAGGTCTCCGATGCCCTGGCCAAGAACGAAGGGTACGAAGGGCAGGCCCAGGCCCAGGCCCGGCGAGTCGCCAGCGCGGGGCAGAGCCGCATCCTCGTGGACAAGCGCTACGAAGCCGGCCTGGAGAGCGCCTTCGCCGTGCACGACGCCGAGCGCACCCTCTTCTCGGCCCGCCAGGACCTCCTGGCCGCGCGCCTGGCCAGGCAGCTGGCCGTGGTCGAACTCTACGCCGCCCTGGGCGGCGGCTGGGACGAAGGCGGGGCCGAGACGTCGATCCAGTAGGGAAATCATCCACCAAAAACGGAACAAAAAAGGCGGCCCGCAGGTCGCCTTTTTTGTTCCGTGGAGCCGTGACGCGTCAGCGTTCCGTCAGAAATCCAACGTGCTCCTCGCTCAGGGCCAGAACCCGCCGCAGGCTCTCCTTCGATCCGTCGCGGTTGGAGACGTGCGCCGCGCAGTAGCCGCTCAATGGGCGCAGCGACGGCGAGGCGCACTGCCACTGAAGGGCCTGCCGCACGGGATCGGCACACGCGGCCAGACTGCGCAGGAAGCGCACGGCCTGGACAGCCATGACGCGGGCCAGGCCGCCGTGTTCCCGGCGCAGGGCATCCGCGGCCACGCGGCACCCGGCCTCCGTGCCGATGCCGAATGCGTGCATCCAGAAGTTCCGCCAGTACTCGCCGAGGCGCTGACCCGCCTTGGGACGGATTGAGAGCGGAGCGAGGTGATACAGGCCGTCGCGGCGGCCCGAAGCAAGGATCTCCAGGCCAGGCAGGCGCATGGACGCCAGACGGTTCGCGGGGCCGCGCAGGGCCGCGTCCAGCAGGCGTGCCACCCGCGCCGGGTTGAATGGCCCGTGGCAGCGAGGACTGTCGAATCGGCAGCGCCAGCAGCCCACGCAGTCGCGGGAACTGCGCAGGACCAGATGCCCCGGCTGGTAGGGCCCCGTCTCCCAGGCGTGGACCGGCCCCATGGACAGATTCAGGACCCGCAGGCCCGACCAGGCCGCCAAGTGCATGGGCCCCGTATCGGGCGTGACCATGGCCGCCAGGCTCTGGCCGAACACGGCGAACTGATCGAGCCCCAGCGCCCCGCAGGCGCTGGCCACAGGGCGGCCGGCCAGGCGGCGCACCTCGCGGCCGAGCTCACCTTCGGCCGGCCCGCCGAGCAGGACGGGCACCAACCCGCGTTTCTCGACCTCCCCCACCAGCTCCGCCCAGAACTTCGCCGAAGGCCGTTTGTCCGGCTCGCTCGCGCCGAGAAAAAGCCCCACCTGACGCACAACCTCCGGCATGACGCGCGGCCCGGGCCAGCTCGTCGCGGCCATGACGTCCGGTGGGATCACGTCCAGGGCGTTCAGGTCTGCCCAGTGGAACCGGTTGTGGCGGTTGTTGTGCGTCAGGGAAAGGCGGTATTCCTGCCATGCGCCGTTGACGCGGACGACGCCGTCCCGCGAATAGCCGCCGACAAGCATTTCGGACTGCAGGCGGCCCGCCAGCTCCATGCTCTCGGGCCTGTGGCTCAGGTTCAGGACCAGATGAAATTTCTCGCGCAGCACGGCGTCGGTCTGGCCGTATCCCAGATAGCGCACGTTGGGACTCAGGCGTCCCAGGGGGCCGGCGAAGGCGGGTTCGGCCATGACCCAGACCGGGTGGCCTGGGAACGCCCGGCCCAGCCACAAGAAGAGCGGGAAGGACAGAATCAGGTCCCCCATGCGCTGCATCTGGATGACGAGAATGGGCTTCTTCACGGCTTACCCGTAGATCCCGCGCATGGTCCGCGCCAGGGACGCCAGGCGCAGGTCGTAGGTATGCTCGGCCAGGATGCGGCTGCGCGCCGCCTCCGTGACCTTCCGCCGCGCGCCGTCGCGGGCCAGGTAGTGGCGCACCAGGTCCGGAATTTCCCCGGGATCGCCGTAGCAGACAATTTCGCGGCCGGGCTCGAAGAGATCCTCCATCTGGCGACGATGGTCCGTGAGCAGGAAGCCGCCGCACACGGGCACGTCGAAGACGCGCTGGTTGACGGCGCCCTTCATCTGCTGGCTCGTGCAGTTGAAGTTGACACGCGTGGCCGGGTAGAACCGGGGCAAATCGTCGTAATAGTTGAGTTCACGGTGATAGGTCCAGCCGCCCTTGGGCAGCAGTTCATGCCAGCCCGGGTCCCCGACCAGCATGGGCTTGAAGGGCAGCAGGCGCTCGACCCGCTGCAGGCGGTAGAGCAGGGTCGCCTGCCAGGTGATCAGGGTCTCGAAGGCCAGCCGCGTGTCCACGTCGGGAAGTGACCGGAACAGCGCGGCATGGCCAGGGCGTTCGTGGTCGAGAAAATCCCCGACGGACAGGAGCCCGCTCTCCATGAAGGCTCGGCCGAGACCCTCGACGTCTCGCACAAGCGCGTCCGGGAATGCGTACCGTTCGAGCTTGGCCCGCACCTTGTGCACCATGGAGTTGCCGACGAAGGCCACGTCGCGCACGGGCCTGGTGTCCGGCGCGAATGCGAAGCGATGCGGGTCCGTGGCCAGGGGCAGGTAGTGCACGCGCCCGAAGCCCTGGGCCTTCAGGGACGCGATGTTGTCCGCGTCCCAAGTGAAGAGCGTGACCCAGTCCGAGGAGAGATTTTCGTAGATGTAGAGAATGAGATGGGGGTTGTCGACGAACCACGAGGCCAGGGGCAGCTCGAGCCGGGCCAGGAGGCCGGTAAGGATTCCCTCCTTGTCCACCCCGAGGTGGTTGATGGTCAGCACGAAGTCGGGGCGGAAGGCCAGGATTTCCGCCAGCATGCGCTCCACGAACTCCTGGCTGCCCACCTCCTGGCTGGGCAGCTGCACGAAGCAGGTGGCGTAGCCGAGGCGCGTGCAGGCCGCCTGCAGTTCGCCCATCAGAAAATAGGAACTCGTCAGCAGGAGCACCCGCGGCTCGGGCGAACGAAACTTGGGGTAGCGCGCCCGGCCCCAAAAATCGACCTTGCGGGACAATTCGAGCCGTTCGGCCAGGACGCGGTAAAAATCCGGGCGCAACCGGGCGTAGAAGGGGTCGAGGACCGGGGCGAAGGGCAGGCCGCCGTGGCCGAGCTGCCAGCGGGTCAGAGCGGTCAGGACGGTCTCGGGGTCTGACTCGTCCAGCCACAGCACCCTGGGATCATCGCGCCATTTTTTCCGCACGCCCGTCAGACCGTAGACCTTTCCCTCGGCGTCGACCACGGCCACGGGGCCAGCGGTCCGCGCCAGGACATCGCCCAGACCCGCGCCCAGGCCCGCGCCGAGCAGCACGGGCAGCGCGCCCTCGTCCGGCACGTCGGCCACGCGACGCAGCTCGTTCTCGGTCCCCCGACGCCCTCCCAGATGGCGGGCGCGGCCGTCACTGACGATGCGCACGTCCAGGGAGCCGTCCTCGCCGCACAGGGCTTCGGCGGTATAGTCGGCGGCGGTCAAGGTTTGACCCCCTCCTCGGGGCGATGGCCAGGAATACGGAAGGATCCGAATGAGTGCGGCATGTTGCGTCCTGTCAAAAAATGAACGTTCAGCTCTGCGCTAGCAACATGCCTGCCAAGAGAAGGCTACAGTTCGGCGCTGTCCAGCCAGATGGTCACCGGCCCCCAGTTGACCAGGGACACGTCCATGTCCGCGCCGAACTCGCCCTCGGCCACGTCGGGCCAGCGGCGGCGCAGGTCGGCGGTGAAGGCGTCGTACAGGGACCGGGCGGCTTCGGGCGGGGCCGCCGTGGAAAAGGACGGCCGGCGCCCCTTGCGCACGTCGGCGTAGAGGGTGAACTGGGAGACGACAAGGATCCCCCCGCCGTGATCGGCCAGGCTCGCGTTGATGGGCCCGCCGGCGTCGGGGAAGAGCCGCAGGCCCAGGAGCTTGTCCACGAACCTGTTCCAGACCGGCCCGCCGGCCATGCCGGGCTCGTCGCCCCTGCCGAAGCCGACGAAAATCAGCACGCCCGGACCGATCTCGCCCGTCACGCGCCCATCCACAGTGACCCTGGCGCTGCGCACCCGCTGCAGGACCGCGCGCATCAGTCCGCCCCTTCGGAATAGTAGGCGCGTGAACTGGCCTTTTCAGAAACCATGACCTGCTCCAGGCGCACGGGATGCGCGGCAAGCATCTCCTTCATGCGGCGGTAGACGTACTGCGCCAGCAGCTCCGAGGACGGGTTGTGGTCCGCGAAGGCGGGCAGTTCGTTCAGGTGGCGGTGGTCCAACTCGTCGGTCACGGCCTTGAGAAGGCGTTTCAAGACCTTGAAATCCATGAGGATGCCGAGTTTCGGGTCGAGCCGGTCTCCGACCACGTCCACCTCGACCTCGAAATTGTGGCCGTGCATGTTCTCGCACTTGCCCTCGTAATGCCGCAGCTGGTGCGACGAACTGAAGTCGCCGCTGACCCGCAGCCGCCATTGTCCCTTGCCCATGTTCATCTCCTTCAGGCCTGACGCCACAGTTCGAATTCCCGCCAGAAGTCCGGACACGGCGCGACCATGAAATCGGGCCCGAACTGCAGACGGCACACGTAGTCCTCGCGCACCAGATCGACCTGCACCGGGGCCTGGCCGGGGTAGCGCAACACGATGTCGCCGAGCCCAGCCCAGTCCGGTTCGCGGCCGTTGGCCCGCACCAGGAGCACCACGGGTTCGGAGCCCGAACCCACCACGTCCGCCAGGAGCTTGAAGGATTCGGCCAGAACCTTGGCCTTCTTGGGTCCCTCCTCGCCCTCCTCGCCGACCGCGGCCTCCCGCTTGGCCACGGTGCCGGTCATGAGCAGGGGCTCTTCCGAGGCCAGGAGGTCGCGGCTGGCCGCGTACGGTTCGGCGAAGACGATGGCCTCTCCCGAGCCGCCCAGATCCTCGATGCCGCAGAAGGCCATGCGGTCGCCCTTCTTGGTGAAGATGGTCTTGACCGAAGTGACCAGCACCGGCACCTGCACCGGCGTCTTCTCGGGCAGGTCCACGCACTGCGCCAGCGACGTGTACCCGAGCCTGCGGATCTCCTGCCGGAAAGGCTGCAGGGGGTGACCGATGAGAAAGAACCCGAAGGCCTCCTTCTCCATGCGGCACTTCTCGTCGTCCCCGTATTCGGGCAGATCCGCCTCCTCGCCCTCGACGCCGAGCCCCGTCAGGTTGCAGGTATTCTCCTCCACCAGGCTCATGAAGGACAGTTGCCCCGAGGTTTTCCGCTTGGCCCGCTTCTGGGCCATGGCCTGGACCTTGTCGAGTCCTTCCAGCAAGGCGCGGCGCGAGCAGCCGAAGGCGTCCATGGCGCCGGACTTGATCAGCGATTCCAGGACCTTCTTATTGACCTTGCGCAGATTCACGCGCTGACAGAAATCGAGCAGGCTGGTAAAATTCCCGCCATTCTCCCGTTCCTCGACAATGGACTCCACGGCCCCCTCGCCCACGCCCTTGATGCCCGACAGGCCGTAGCGGATGGACTCGCCCTCGACGGTGAACTCGTTGAAGCTCCTGTTCACGTCGGGCGGCAGGACCTCGATGTTCATGTCCCGACAGGCGCTGACGTGGGCCAGGATCTTGTCGGAGTTGGAGACTTCCGAGGTGATGATGGCAGCCATGAATTCGGCCGGGTAGTGGGCCTTCACGTAGGCCGTCTGGTAGGAGATGACGGCGTAGGCCGCGCTGTGGGACTTGTTGAAGCCGTAGCCCGCGAACTTCTCCATCAGGTCAAAGATGTACTCGGCCGCCTCCTGGGAAATGTTGTTCTCGCGCGCGCCGTCCAGGAAACGCACCCGCTGCTTGGCCATCTCGGCCGGGTCCTTCTTGCCCATGGCGCGGCGCAGGTTGTCGCCCTCGCCGAGGGAGTACTTGGCCAGGTCCGAGGCGATCTTCATGACCTGTTCCTGGTAGAGGATGACGCCGTAGGTGTCCTCCAGGATGGGGTGCACCACGGGCGCGAGCTCCGGGTATTCGTACTCGACCTTGCGCAGGCCGTGCTTGCGGCCGATGAAGTCGTCGACCATGCCGGATTCGAGCGGCCCCGGGCGGTACAGGGCCAGGAGCGCGATGATGTCCTCGAAACAGGAAGGCTTGAGCCCGCGCAGGACGCGCCGCATGCCGTCGGATTCCAGCTGGAACACGCCGTCGGTCTCGCCTCGGCACAGGAGCTCGTAGGTCTGGGGGTCGTCCAGGGGCAGCTTCTCCAGGATCGGCACGGGCTTGTTGTTCTTGCGGATGAGCTTCAGGGCGTCGTCGATGACCGTCAGGGTCTTGAGGCCCAGGAAGTCGAACTTGATGAGGCCGATGAGCTCGACCTTCTTCATGTCCAGCTGGGTCACGACCTCGCCGTTCTTGCCCTTGTGCAGCGGCAGGTACTCGACCATGGGCTTCTGGGAGATGACGATGCCGGCGGCGTGGATGGACGAGTGGCGGGCCAGCCCCTCCAGGCGGCGGGCCACGTCGTAGAGCTTGCGGTACTGCGGGTCGCTGTCGATGAGGGTTCTGAGCTCCGGCTCCTCGTCCAGTGCCTTGGTCAGGGTCATCTTCAGATCGTCGGGGATGAGCTTGGCGATGCGGTCGGCGTCCTTGAGGCTCACGTCCAGGGCCCGGGCCACGTCGCGGATGGCGCCCTTGGCCTTCATGGTCCCGAAGGCCACGATCTGGGCCACGTGGTCCGCCCCGTACTTGCGGGTCACGTACTTGATGACCTCGTCGCGCCGGTTGTAGCAGAAGTCCACGTCGATATCGGGCAGGGACGAGCGTTCGACGTTCAGGAAGCGCTCGAAGAAAAGCTTGTAGCGGATGGGGTCCAGGTCCGTGATCTTCAGGGCGTAGGAGACCAGGGACCCGGCGGCCGAGCCGCGCCCAGGCCCCACGGGGATGCCCTGTGACTTGGCCCAGTTGATGAAGTCCTGGACGATGAGGAAGTAGGCCGGAAAGCCCTTCCCGATGATGACCTCCAGCTCGAATTCCAGGCGCTCGCGGTAGAACTCCTCATCCACCTCGTAGGGTAGCGCCGCGATGCGCTCCTTCAGACCCTCCACCGCCAGGCGGCGGAACTCCTCGTCCAGGCTCGACCCTTCGGGCACGTCGTAGACCGGGAAGAAATGCTGCTTGAGCTTGAGCTCCACCTCGCACATGTCGGCGATGCGGCCGGCGTTCTCGATGGCCTCGGGGCAATGGGCGAAGGCCGCCTCCATCTCCTCGGGGGCCTTGTAGTAGAACTCGTTGGTGTCGAACCTGAGGCGCTGCTTCTCCGAGGCGATCTTGCCCGTGCCCACGCACAGCAGGATGTCGTGGGCCTCGTAGTCGTCCTTGCCCAAGTAGTGGCAGTCGTTGGTGGCCACCAGGGGCAGTCCCGTCTCCCTGGCCAGTTCCATGAGCCGGTCGTTGACGACCTCCTGCTCTTTGAGGCCGTTGGACTGCAACTCCAGGTAGAAGCGGTCCGGGAAAATGTCCATGTACTCCTGGGCCACCATGAGCGCCTTGTCGAAGGTGCTGTGGCGCAGGGCGTAGGGTACTTCGCCCTGCAGGCATGCCGAAAGGCAGACGATCCCCTCGCTGTGGGCTCGCAGGAGCTTCTTGTCCACGCGGGGCTTGTAGTAGAAGCCCTCGAGAAATCCGGCGGACACGATCTTGACCAGGTTGTGAAAGCCCGTGAGGTTCTGGGCCAGCAGGACCAGGTGGAAGCGCTTCTTGTTCTCCCGGTCGGTCATGTCCTCGGCGATGTAGACTTCGCTGCCGATGATGGGCTTTATGCCGTGCTTCTTGGCTTCGAGGTAGAACGGCAGGGAGCCGTAGAGGTTGCCATGGTCGGTGATGGCGGCCGAGGAGAAGCCGAAATCCACGGCCCGAGCGCACAGGTCCTTCAGGCGGATGGCGCCGTCCAGGAGGCTGTATTCGGAATGGCAATGCAGGTGGGTGAAACCGCTCATGGTGCTCTCGGGGAAAAACGGGATTTCTGGGCCGGAACGGGGAGACTAGAAAAGGCGGGGCCGAATTGCAAGCCGCCCAAAAATGGAAACGCCCGGCGGGCCGGGCGTTTCTGTGCGGAATGTGCAGAAATCCCTAGAGCTTGGCCCCGACCATGGCAACCAGGCGCTTCAACTGATGTGTGAAGCCTGCCTCGTTGTCGTACCAGACGATGATCTTGACCATGGAACCGTTCATGACCGAGGTGCACAGGCCGTCGACCACGCCGCCGTAATGGCTGCCAACGTAGTCCATGGAGACGAGCGGCACTTCGGTGTAGCCCATGGCGCCGCCCTCGGGACCGCTGGCCGCGGCCTTCAGGGCCGCATTGACTTCGGCCGCCGTGGTCGGTTTCTCGACCTCGACCACCAGGTCCACCAAGGACACGTTGGGCGTGGGCACGCGCACGGCCATGCCGTCGAGCTTGCCAGCCAGGGCCGGGATGACCAGGCTCACGGCCTTGGCCGCGCCCGTAGTCGTGGGCAGGATGTTCATGGCGCCGGCCCGGCCGCGGCGGATGTCCTTGTGGGTGCCGTCGAGCATGCGCTGGCTCATGGTGTAGGAGTGGATGGTCGTCATCAGGCCGTGCTTGATGCCGAAGGCGTCGTTCAGGGCCTTGGCCGCCGGGGCCAGGCAGTTGGTCGTACAGGACGCGTTGGAGACGATGTTGTGCGCGGCCGGGTCGTAGAGGGCGTCGTTGACGCCCATGACCACGGTCAGGTCGGCGTTCTTGCCCGGGGCGGAGATGAGGACCTTCTTCGCGCCGGCGGCCAAGTGCTTCTCGCAGCTCTCGCGGTCCGTGAACTTGCCCGTGGACTCGACCAGGATGTCGATGCCCTTCCAGTCCCAGGCGTCGGGGGCGTTGCGGGTGACCTCGACCTGCTGGCCGTTCAGCAGGAAGCCCTGCTCGTTGGGCGTGACGTCCCCGGCGAAGGTGCCGTGGACCGAGTCGTACTTGAGCAGGTACGCCAGCTGCGCGTTGTCTCCGCGAGCGTTGACGCGGACCAGCTGAAGGTCCTTGTTGCCGGCCATGATGCGGGCCAGGTAGCGGCCGATGCGGCCGAATCCGTTCAGTGCGATTTTGACAGCCATGTTCTGTTCCTCGTGGGCTTAAATCTTGTTGGATGAACCAAGGACGTTGCGGATCTTGTGGGCCACCATGTCGCGCACGGCGTTACGGGCGACCTGCAGATACTGACGCGGGTCGAAGTGCGACGGGTTCTCGACCAAATACTTGCGGATAGTGGCGGTCATGGCCAGACGGATGTCCGTGTCGATGTTGATCTTGCACACGGCCGAAGCGGCCGCCTTGCGCAGCAGGTCCTCTGGCACGCCCTTGGCACCGGCGATCTCGGCGCCGTAGGCGTTGGCCATCTCGACGAACTCCTGGGGCACGGACGACGCGCCGTGCAGGACGATGGGATAGCCGGGCAGCAGGGCCTTGATCTTCTCCAGGCGGTCGAAGTCGAGCTTGGCCTCGCCGGCGAACTTGTAGGCGCCGTGGCTGGTGCCGATGGCGATGGCCAGAGAGTCGCAGCCCGTGCGGCCGACGAATTCGGCGGCCTGGTCCGGGTCGGTGTAGACGCTGTGCTCGACGTCCACGTCGTCCTCCACGCCGGAGAGCTGCCCCAGTTCGGCCTCGACCCACACGCCGCGGTCATGGGCGTAGGCCGCGACCTTCTTGGTCAGGGCGATGTTCTCCTCGTAGGGAAGATGCGAACCGTCGATCATGACCGAGGTGAAGCCGCCGTCGATGACTTCCTTGCAGATCTCGAAATTCTGTCCGTGGTCCAGGTGCAGGCAGACGGGCAGGTCGTTCTCGGCCAGGGCGGCCTCCATGAGCTTGATGATGTAGACCTGTCCGGCGTAGCGGCGCGCGCCGGCCGAGACCTGCAGGATGAGCGGGGATTTCTCGAGATTGCCCGCCTCCATGATCCCCTGGATGATCTCCATGTTGTTCACGTTGAAACCGCCGACGGCGAACCCTTCGACGTAACCTCGGGCAAACATTTCCTTGGGGGTGGTCAGGGGCATGATGTTCTCCTTGAAATCCGGTTATTCGTTCTTTGCCAGCTGCCGGGCCAGGGTCTCCATGTACGCGGCATGGGTCAGGTCGAAGGTCAGGGGCGTGACGGTGATGTACCCGCGCGACAGATATCCCCGGTCCGTGTCGGGCTCAACATTTTCCGGGGGGATGACGCCGCACAGCCAGTAGTAGGGGTTGCCGCGGGGGTCGTTCCTCTCGTCGTACCAGTCCCGGTAGGTGCACGAGGTCTGGCGGCAGACCTTGAGGCCCTTGGACCGGTCCAGGGGGCCGGCCGGGAAGTTGACGTTCAGGACGCACTGGCTGGGGAAACCCGACCAGATGTCCTCCCCGAGCATGCGCACTGCGTACCCGGCCTGGGCCGAGAGCTCTTCCGGGTGGTAGTCGTCCACGGACACGGCCATGGCCGGGATGCCGGCCAGGGCGCCCTCGGTGGCCGCCGACACGGTGCCCGAATAAAGGACATCAACGCCGACGTTGGCGCCGGCGTTGATGCCCGACACGATCATGTCCGGACGCTTCGGGAGCAGGTGGCTCAGGGCCAGTTTGACGCAGTCCGCCGGCGTGCCCGAGATGCCCAGACCCGAGAAGCCCGACTCCTCCACTTCCCTGACCCGCAGGGGCGAAAAGAGCGTGACCGAGTGCCCCACGGCGCTCTGCTCGGTCATGGGCGCGGCCACATGCACGCGGTGACCGGCCTTGACCAGCGCCGCGTACAGGGCTCGCAGACCTACTGCTCGGATTCCATCGTCATTGGTGAGGAGAATGTCCATTTGTCGGAAGCGTCCGGATAGAGTTTCCTGGCCTGGTTGTATCCCAGGGTCAGGGCCTTGACGTTGACGTCCAGTATCTTGGCCGGGAGCACCCCGGCCAGGGCCTTTTTCACGTTGTTGAAGTTCATGAAAGGCAGAAAGTGACTCAAGGCCCCGAGACAGACGATGTTGGTGGCCTGGGCCACGCCGACCTTGTCCCGGGCCATGCTCGTGAAGGGCAGGCCCCAGAAGATGTTCGAGGGCGTCTGCGTCACCAGGGAGGTGTCCACGAGCAGGAAGCCCGAAGGCTTCAGGTTCCGAAAATACAGGTTGCAGGCCTCCTGACTGAGAGCCACGAGCATGTCAAGGTTTACGGGCTTGGGATAGCTGATGCGGTGCGAGCTGATGACCAGGTCGGCCCGGCTGGCGCCGCCGCGGGCCTCGGGGCCATAGCTCTGGGTCTGGGTGACGTGGAAGCCGTGGTCGATGGCCAGGACCTGGCCCATGATCTTGCCCAGGGTCAGGATACCCTGCCCGCCCGTGCCGGAGAGACGGATCTCGAATCGATTCAGTTCGTGCTGCTTAGGCATGACGCTGCTCCTGAAGCTTGTTGCGCAGTTCGGCGTACCGCGTTTCCAGACCTGGCCTCATCTCGTCGCGGAACACGCCGATGGGCGTGAACTTGCCCTGCTCCTCGGGCGTGAGCTGGCGGTAGCGGTCGAGCTTCACGGTGTTCTTCTTGTACCACTGGTACATGTCGACCACGGTCTTGAACTTGTTCTTGCGGCCGTACTGGGTGTGGCAGGGGGTCAGGATCTCCACCAGGTTGAAGCCGGGCTTCTCCAGGGCGTCGGAAATGAGCCCGTCGAGCATGGTCGCGTGCAGGACCGTACCGCGCGCCACATAGCTCGCGCCGCTGGCCATGGCCATGTCCACGATGTCGAAGCTGCGCTCCAGCTGCCCGAAGGGCGAGGTGGCCGAGACCGTGCCCACGGGGCTGGTCGGCGAGTACTGGCCGCCGGTCATGCCGTAGATGTTGTTGTTCAGGACCAGCGTGGTCAGACCGATGTTGCGCCGCGCCGCGTGGATGAGGTGGTTGCCGCCGATGGACATGGCGTCGCCGTCGCCCATGACCACGATGACCTTCAAGTTCGGGTTGGCCATCTTGATGCCCGTGGCGAAGGTCAGGGCCCGGCCGTGGGTGGTGTGCACGGTGTTGAAGTCCACATAGACGGCCATGCGGCCGGAGCAGCCGATGCCGGCCACGAGCACGATGTCGTCCTTGGCGTAGCCCAGGCCGTGCACGCTGCGGATGAGCGACCCGAGCACGATGCCGTGACCGCAGCCCGCGCAGTACACGTGGGGGAACTTCTTGTTGTGCCGGAGGTAGTCGTGGATGAGTTGTGTTACCTGTGCCATGGTCACGCCTGCATGATGTTTTTGAAGATTTCCGAGGGGGTGATGATCTGCCCGTCGACGCGGTTGTTGGTGATGACGTGGGTCAAGCCGTTGTTGACGCGCTTCACCTCGCGCGAAATCTGACCCATGTTCATCTCCGGCACGACGAGGGCCTTGCACTGGCGCGCCAGGGTCTGCACCGCGGTCTTGGGGAAGGGGAAGAGGGTCTTGAGCTTCAGGAGCCCCGCCTTCACCCCGCGCTCGCGGGCCATGTGCACGGCCAGTTCGGCCGAACGGGCCACGCAGCCGTAGGCCACGACGACAACCTCTGCATCGTCGCAGTTCACCTCGTCCACCAGCTGGATGTCGTAGAAGAACTGGTCGATCTTGCGGAACTGCCGGTGCATGAGGGCCTTGACCTCGTCAGGCTTGGAGGTCGGGAAGCCGTTCTGGTCGTGGGTCAGGCCCGTGACGTGGAAGCGGTAGCCCGAACCGAGCGGTGGCAAGGCCGGCACGCCGCGCATGGTCTCCTCGTAGGAGACGTACCACTCGGGCGGCATGGCGGGCGTGACGCGGGAGATGATCTCGAAATCCTCCGGGTCGGGGATGACGATCTTCTCGCGGGTGTGGGCCGTGATCTCATCCAGGAGCAGGATGACGGGCGTGCGGTACTTTTCGGCGAAATTGAAGGCCACAACGGTCATTTCCAGGCATTCCTGCACGTCGCTGGCCGAAAGCACGATGATGGGATGATCGCCGTGGCAGCCCCAGCGCGCCTGCTGCACGTCGCCCTGGGCCGGGCTCGTCGGCAGTCCGGTGCTCGGCCCGCCGCGCATGACGTTGACCAGGACCAGGGGCACCTCGGTCATGCAGGCGTAGCCAAGGTTCTCCTGCATGAGGGAGAAGCCGGGGCCGGAGGTTGCGGTCATGGACTTGCGGCCGGCCAGGGACGAACCGATGATGGCGCCCATGCTGGCGATCTCGTCCTCCATCTGCAGGAAGACGCCGTCCTTGACCAGCGGGAGCCTGGCGGACATGACCTCGGCGATTTCCGTGGAGGGGGTGATGGGATAGCCCGCATAGAAGGTGCAACCGGCAAGCAGGGCGCCTTCGACCACGGCCTCGTTGCCGAGGGCGAACATTTCCTTCTTCTTACGCTTTTTTGTGGCCATGATCCTCTTCCCGGTTAGGTGTTCCAACATTCTCTTCCGGACCCGGATCCGTCCCGGCGGACGGATCCGCGGCCTCGACGCGCAGATCCACGCACGCATCGGTCTTTCTGCGGCTGATCTCCTTGGGCGTCACGGAAACCGCGAAATCGGGACAATGCAGTTCGCAGAAGCCGCAGTTCACGCATTCTTCCTCGCGGACCACGTGAGACTTGCCGTCCGCACGAAGCTCGAACACCCCGGCCGGGCAGAAGGCGGCACAGATTCCGCAGCCTTTGCACCAGTCCGGGTAAATCGTCACTTTTGCCAGACCTTTCTTTTTGGACATAACTTTCGCTTGTGTTTGGATGTTCCGTTGCAGGTCACACGAACGACACGCCCCCGCCCCTGAAAAGCGTTCTGACCCGGCAGGCAGGGCCACACTCCTTGCCAAGGCCGAAAACTTACCTGTAAGGACGGAAAAGACGCCGCTTGATACCATAGCAGGCGAGGCTTCAACCGTCCAATCTTCTTGAAAATTATAATACTTCGACGTAACGGTATTTTCCCATATTCATACAGGAATTGCAACTCGATGACGAATGAAAAAAAATCCGTAAGCGATTTTTCCGAAGATCAGACTGTTTCAGGCATTTTTGTCATTTCCCAGGCCCAGTCCAAAAAGGCCAAGAACGGACCATACTGGCACCTGACCCTGACGGGACGAACAGGCAGCATCGAGGCGCGCATCTGGTTCCCCCAGAGCCAGAACTACGAGTCCCTGCAGGTCGATCAGTTCGTCGAGGTCAACGGCCGGGAGGAGACGTACAACGGCGTCCGGCAGCTGCGGATCAACAGCATGGTCGTGATCGACCCCGCGGAACGGGGCCTGGACATGGCCGATTTCGTGCCCACCTCCGCCGTCCCGCCGGCCCGGCTCCTGGAGGAGCTGGAGACCTTCCTGCACGCCGAACTGACATACAAGCCCTGGTCCGCCCTGTGCAAAAGCATCCTGCGCGACGAGACCATCCGCACAGCCCTGCTGAGCGCGCCCGGCGCCAAGACCATCCATCACGCCTACGCCGGCGGCCTGCTGGAGCACACCCTGTCCATCATGCGCATCTGCAGGGCCCTGTCGGAGCTGTACCCGCAGATCGACAAGGAGATCCTCTTCGTGGGCGCCCTGTGCCACGACCTGGGCAAGGCCTTCGAGCTGTCCCACGGCGTCAGCCGCGAGTACACCGACTCCGGGCGCCTGCTGGGGCACATCCAGATCGGCCTGGAGCTGCTGGGGCCCTTCCTGCGCAAGGCCAAGGACCTGCCCGAGGGCCTGGCCATGCACCTCAAGCACATCATCGTCGCCCACCACGGCGAACTGGCCTTCGGCTCACCCTGCGTGCCGCAGACCATGGAGGCCTTCGTCCTGCACTACGCCGACAACCTGGATTCCAAGATCAACACCGTGCAGGGCGCCCTGACCACCCCCGAAGGCGAGGAGGCGCAGGGCTGGAGCGAGTACCACCGCACCCTGGGCCGCTACCTCTTCCAGCCGGAGCGCACGCCGAAGCAGACTCCGGGGGCGGAGCCGAAACAGGCCAGGAAGGCCGTCCCGAAACCCGACGCCTCGCCCCTGCTGAAGGCCATGGGCTTCACCGCAACATCCAACCACGAGTGAGGTGAATGCATGTTTCTGACGTTCGAAGGCATGGAAGGCTGCGGCAAATCGACGCAGTGCAAAAAACTCATCGAGCATTTCGTGAGACAGGGCCACGACGTCCTGCACTCCCTTGAACCCGGTGGGAGCCGCCTGGGCAAGGAACTGCGCCGGATTCTCCTCGACCCCAAAAACAGCGACCTCTGCCCCACCGGCGAGCTGTTCCTCTACCTGGCCGACCGCGCCCAGCACGTGGCCTCGATCATCCGGCCGGCCATGGAGGACGGGCGGACCGTCATCTGCGACCGCTTCGCCGACTCAACCGTGGTCTACCAAGGCTACGGCCGGGGGCTTGAACCGAGCCTGCTGCACCAATTGAACGACGTGGCCGTGCAGGGCCTGTGGCCCGACGTGACCATCCTCCTGGACGTGGACCCGGAGATCGGCCTCAAACGCGCCCTGACCCGCAACATGCGCGACAACAAGGCCACCACCGAAGGCCGCTTCGAGGCCGAGAGCATGGCCTTCCACACCCGCATCCGCGAAGGCTACCTGACCTGGGCCGCCCTGCACCGCAGACGCTTCCTGGTGGTGGACGCCAACAGGGACGAGGACGCAGTCTTCGCCGCCATCCTGCGCGGACTGGAGGAGAAGGGCCTTGGCTAGGCCCACCGTCACGGGGCTGGTCCTGACCCTGAACGGGGCCAAGTATCTGGATGAATGTCTGAAATCGCTGGACTTCTGCGACCGGCTGCTGGTCGTGGACTCGGGCAGCACCGACGCCACGCGCGACATCGCCGAACGCCACGGGGCCACGGTGCTGGTCAACCCCTGGCCCGGCCCGAAGAAGCAGTTCGAGTTCGCCTTCGAGCACGTGAAGACGGAATGGGTGGTATCCCTGGACCAGGACGAGATCCTGTCCGACGAACTGCGGGCCTCGGTCATGACGGCTCTGGGGGACACGCAGGGCATGAGCGCCTTCATCTGCCCGCGCACGTCGTTCTATTTCGACCGCTTCCTGCGCCACAGCGGCTGGTACCCCGACCTGCTGCCGCGCGTCTTCCGCCTGGCCGACACGGGCGTGCACGTCTCGGGCCCGCACTACGGCTTCGAGCCCAGGGGCAAGACGCGCCGCCTGTCGGGCGACATCATCCACTACCCCTACGAGAACCTGAAGCAGCACGTCGACAAGATCAACTACTACACCCAGATCGCCGCCGAGGAGATGCACGCCAAGGGCAAGCGCTCGGGCGTGGCCAAGGCCCTGGGCCACGGCCTGGCCAGGTTCCTGAAGATCTACGTCTTCCGCCGCGGCTTCCTCGACGGCAAGGCCGGCTTCGTGCTGGCGGTCAACTCCTTCTTCTACGCCTTCCAGAAGTACATCCGGCTGGCGGAACTCAATCAACGGGACAAAAAAGGCGCGTAGACCTCCCGCCGCTCCGCTTCCCGGAGCGGCGGGAATGCATCATCAGCCCGTCCCGTGCGGCCTGGCCATCCGCAGCGGCTGCACCAGCTCGTCGAACCTCTCCCCGTCCAGATACCCGAGTTCAAGGCAGGCCTGCCGCAGGCCCGTGCCTTCGGAGTGAGCCTTGTGGGCCACCTCGGCGGCCTTGTCATAGCCGATGACGGGCGACAGGGCCGTGACCAGCATGAGCGAATTCCCCACATGCCGGGCGATGACCGCCTCGTCGGCCGCCAGGCCCTTGAGGGCGTGCTCCGAGAAGCTCCGGCAGGCGTCGGCCGCCAGGCGCATGCCGGTCAGCAGATTGAAGATCATGAGGGGCTTGAAGACGTTGAGCTCGAAGTTGCCCTGGGACCCGGCGAACCCCACGGCAGCATCCAGGCCCATGATCTGCACCGCGACCATGGTCATGGCCTCGGACTGGGTCGGGTTGACCTTGCCGGGCATGATGGACGAGCCGGGCTCGTTGGCTGGCAGGACCAGTTCCCCGATGCCGGCCCGGGGCCCCGAGGCCAGCCAGCGGATGTCGTTGGCGATCTTTATCAGGGACCCGGCCAGGGTGCGCACGGCGCCCGAGGTCGCGACCACGGCGTCATGGGCCGAAAGGGCGGCGAAGAAGTTTGGGGCGGGCTCGAAGGGCAGGCCCGTGATATCCGCGATCTCCCGCGCCGCCGTGCGCGCGAAGTCGGGGTGCGTGCCCAGGCCCGTGCCCACGGCCGTACCGCCCAGGGCCAGCCGGTACAGATGCGGCAGGCAGCCGCGCAGGCGCTCCAGATTGTCGGCCAGCAGCGCCGCGTAGCCCGAGAACTCCTGTCCCAAGGTCATGGGCACGGCGTCCTGCAGGTGCGTGCGGCCGATCTTGACGATACGGTCCCAGGCCGCGGCCTTGTCCTCCAGCCCGGCCCGCATGGCCTCCACGGCCGGAAGGAACTCGCCCGTCAGCATGAGGGCCGCGGCGATGTGCATGGCCGCCGGAAAGGTGTCGTTGGAGGACTGGGACATGTTGACGTGGTCGTTGGGATGCACGGGTCGCTTGCTGCCCATGACCCCACCCAGCATCTCTATGGCCCGGTTGGCCACGACCTCGTTGACGTTCATGTTGGTTTGGGTGCCGCTGCCCGTCTGCCACACGTGCAGGGGGAAATGTCCGGCCAGGGACCCGTCCATGACCTCGCGGCAGGCGGCCATGATCGGCTCGGCCAATTCCCCCGGGAGCCTCCCGAGACCCAGGTTGGCCCGGGCCGCCGCGAGCTTGAGCACGCCGAAGGCGTGGATGACTTCACCCGGCATGAGGTCATGCCCGATGTGGAAGTATTTCAGAGAGCGCTGGGTCTGGGCTCCCCAGTAACGGTCGGCCGGGACCTCGACGGGCCCCATGCTGTCGGTCTCTATGCGCATTTCGGCCATGACGCCCACCTCCGGCTGATCAGATTTTCTTGACGACGTTCTCCAAAGGCTTCTTGTTCGGACCCTGGGTGGGCCGAAGCGGCTTGCCCACGGGCACCACGGCCATGAACTCGCCCCCGGGCTCCTGCAGAAACTCCAGCACCCGGTCCTTGACCAGGTAGAGTATGCCCAGCCACACGGCGCCCAGGCCCAAGGACGTGGCGGCCAGGAGCAGATTCTCCACGGCCGCGGCCGAGCTCTGGATCTCCATGGTGCGGAAGAAGTCGAAGGCCTGGTCCCGGTCGACCTCGAACAGTTCCGTGCCGTGGCTGATGAGGTCGCCGGTGTTGACCACGGCGATTGTCGCCGGGGCCGAGGCTATGCTGCGGGCGGCCATGCGCAGGAGCGACGAGGCCGGCTTCTCGAAGGTCTTGGATATGGCTGAGACGCGTTCGGCCAGTTCCGTCCGGGCGTCGCCCTCCAGGACGACGAACTTCCAGGACTGGCGGTTGTGGGCCGAAGGGGCCTGGTTGGCCGCGTCCAGAATGGTCGTGAGCATGTCCTCGGGCAGGGGCTCGGGCGAGAACTGCCGTATGCTGTGACGGGCGTGGATGGTGTCCAGGGTTGCGTTGCGCAGAAGATTCATGTTCGTCCCCTCGTATGGTGCGGATTGACTTTGGCATGGCCCGAGCGCACAAGCGTTGGCCGGGCGTCCGCCCTGCAACCGAACCACTAGCCCCAACATGGCACGCAAGACAACCTCCGCCACCACGCGCCGCACCCCGGCGCGCTCAACCAGCGGCAAGCCGGGCAGCGGCCCTTCAGGCCTGCTGCGCCGCGTGCTGCGCGGGGCCGGATGGCTCCTGCCGGGGATCGTGCTCCTCATCGCCGTCCTGCGTTTCGTGCCGCCGCCCACCAGCGCTTTCATGCTCGTACGGCACGCCGAGCGGCTTTTCGGTGACGGCGGCCCGGCCGTCATGTATGCGTGGACCCCGATAAAGGACATCTCGCGGCACATGGCCCTGGCCGTTGTCGCCGCCGAGGACCAGAACTTCCCCAGCCACTTCGGCTTCGACGTGGACGCCATCGCCCGCGCCATGGAGCACAACGAGAAAAGCGCGCGGGTCCGCGGGGCGAGCACCATCACCCAGCAGGTGGCCAAGAACCTCTTCCTCTGGTCCGGGCGCAGCTACGTGCGCAAGGCGCTGGAGGCGGGCCTGACCGTCCTGCTCGAAATCCTGTGGTCCAAGGAGAGGATTCTGGAGGTGTATCTGAACATCGCCGAATTCGGGGACGGGACGTACGGGGTCGAGGCGGCGGCGAAGCGATTTTTCGGCAAGACGCCCGACCGTCTCAGCCGCTACGAGGCCGCGATCCTGGCCTCGGTGCTGCCCAACCCGCGGCGGCTCCTGGCCCAGCGCCCATCTCCCTACGTCATGCAGCGGGCCAACTGGGTCCAGAACCAGATGCGCCAACTCGGTCCGGAGTACCTGAACAGCCTCTAGCGGCGCCGCCCGCCCCGCGCCGCCACCGCAACCACACTCGAAAGGGAAGAAGACACGACATGCAACCGGGAATCATCATGGCCGCCGGGGCCTACATCAGCTGGGGCCTGCTGCCCGTCTACTGGAAGCTGCTGGGGCACGTGCCCACGGCCCAACTCCTGTCGCACCGCATCGCCTGGTCCTTCGTCACTCTGGCCGTGTTCCTGGGCCTGCTCGGGCGACTGCGTCCCCTGTGCGGCCGCCTGTCCCCCGAGGTCCGGCGCTGCTACGTCCTGGCAAGCCTTCTGATCGGCGTGAACTGGTTCATCTATGTCTGGAGCGTCAACGCGGGCTACATCGTTGAGGCGAGCCTGGGGTACTTCATCACGCCCCTACTTTCGGTGCTGCTGGGCGTCTTCTTCCTGCGCGAACGCCTGCGGGGTCTGCAGTGGGCGCCCCTGGCCCTGGCCGCCGTCGGGGTCGTCTACCTCGCCTTCGACTACGGGCGCCTGCCCTGGGTCGCCCTGGTGCTGGCATCGACCTTCAGCCTCTACGGCCTGGTCAAGAAGCGCGCGCCCCTGCCCGCCTTCGAGGGCCTGACCCTGGAGACCGCCCTCCTGCTCCCCCCCGCCCTGGCCTGGCTCGCCTGGAGCGAATTCGACGGCAAGGGGGTCTTCCTCCACGCCGGCACGCTCTCTGATCTGCTCCTGATCGGAGCAGGCGCGGTCACCACGGCCCCGCTGGCCCTGTTCGCCGCCGCAGCCCAGCGCATCCCCCTGTCCATGATCGGCATCCTGCAGTACATCGCCCCCACCATCCAGTTCCTGCTGGGCGTCTTCATGTACCACGAACCCTTCACCCGCTCCCAGCTGGCGGGCTTCTCCATGGTCTGGGCGGCCCTGCTCCTTTTTCTGCTCGAACGCTGGCGATTCGGGCGCGCCTTGCGCCGTACGTCGTGAACAGGGCGTAAAAAAAGCCGGACTGGCCGGCTTTGGGGAAGAGGTTGCCTCCGGCGGGCAGGGGGTTCGCCCCCTGCACCCCGTGCATGTCGGATCGCGGATGGGGCCGGCCGGGCCTATTTGCCCAGAATCTCCCGTACGGCCTGGATGACGTCGGTCACGTCGGCGTCCGTCAGTTTGGCCGAGATGGGCAGGCTGACCGTGCGGCGGCCGATGTCGCGGGCGTGCGGGTACTGGTCCGGAGACCAGCCGAAGCGGCCCTGATAGAACGGGTGTTCGGGGATGGACAGGTAATGCACGCCCACGCCGATCTTGTACTTCGTCATTGCCGACAGGAAGGCGTCGCGACTGATGCCGGTCCGCGCCTCGTCCACCAGGATGGAGAAGAGGTGGAACGCGTGGCGGGTGTCCGGCTCCACGGGCGCGGGCAGGGTCAGGGGGAGGTCGGACAGTTCATCCATGTAGCGTGTCCAGATTTCCCGGCGCCGCTCCCAGAACGGTTCGACCTTCTCCATCTGCCGCAGGCCGATGGCCGCCTGCAGGTCCATCATGTTGTACTTGAACCCGGCCTCGGTCACGAGATAGTGCTTGTAGCCCTCGTCGCCGAAACGCTTCCAGGCGTCGGCGGACATGCCGTGCAGGGCCAGGACCTTGAGACGCGCCGCGTACTCGGGCTTGCGGGCGAGAATAAGGCCGCCCTCGCCGGTGATGACGTTCTTGGTCACGTAGAAGCTGAAGCAGCCGAAATCGCCGAAGTTCCCGGCCTTGCGGCCGCGGTACTCCGTCTCGATGGCGTGGGCGCAGTCCTCGATGATGGTCAGGCCTTGCTCTTCGGCGATGGCGCAGAGCGGATCCATGTCGCAGGAACGGCCGGCGAAGTGCACGGGCAGGATGGCCTTGGTGCGCGACGTGATCTTCGCCCTGACCCTTTCCGGGTCGATGTTCATGCTGCGCGGGTCGATGTCCGCCAGGACGGGGGTCGCCCCGGCGTGGATGATGGCGTTGACCGAAGCGCAGAAGGTCATGGGCGTGGTGATGACCTCGTCGCCGGGCCCGATGCCGGCGGCCAAGATGCTCAGATGCAGGGCGGCAGTGCAGGAGTTGACGGCGATGGCGTGCGTGGCGCCCTTGTAGGCGGCGAAACGGCGCTCGAACTCCGCCACCCGCGGGCCGGTCCCGATCCAGCCGCTGCGCAGGCAGGAAACCACTTCCTCAATCTCGTCCTCTTCAATCCTGGGCGACCCGAAAACCAAAAAATTCTCGCGCATTGTGCTCTCCAACAGGAAGGCCCCATCCCGTCATGGACGGCGGGGCGATTAATCTTTATAGCTTCCCAATCCATGAGACGGCCAAGGGCTATCCCAACGCCCTCTGCATAGCAAGGAGGATCTATGAACAACAAATCCATCACGCTTTACGCCCTGAGCACCTGCATCCACTGCAAGAAGACCAAGGAATACCTCGACGACTGCGGCGCCAAGTACGACTGCATCTTCGTCGACAAGCTCGAAGGCGAGGAGCGCAAGCAGATCATCGAGGCCATCAAGAAGGTCAACCCCAAGCTCTCCTTCCCCACCCTGCTCGTGGACGAGGAAGCCATCGTCGGCTTCAAGCAGGACCAGATCAAAGAGGCGCTTGAGAGATGATGACGCCCGATGAACTCCTCGACAAGTTGCGGCCTCTGCAGGAATCAAAGGGCTATTTTTTCAACAGGGACAGGGCCTTCGTCCTTGACCTCATGGAGAGCCTGCTGATCAACCGCGACCGTTACGGCTACATGGCCTGCCCCTGTCGCCTGGCCTCGGGCAACCGCGACCTGGACAAGGACATCTTCTGCCCCTGCGTCTACCGCGAGCCCGACGTGGCCGAGTTCGGCGCCTGCTACTGCGGCCTCTACGTCTCCAAGGACTGGAACGAGGACAGGATCCCGCACGAGGTCGTGCCCGAGCGCCGCGACCCGGAAAAGCTCATGGCCGGGCTGCTCTTCGAGGAATGATTGACACGGGCCCGGCGCCGCGGATAGTGCCCGGGCCCCGGAGAACGCCATGCGAGAACAGGTCGAAAAAGCCCTCGACACCGTGCGGCCCATCCTGCAGGCCGACGGCGGCTATGTGGAACTGGTCGGTATCCTGCCCAGCGGCATCGTCCAGGTCCGCCTAACCGGGGCCTGCAAGGGCTGCCCCATGTCCCAGATGACGCTTCGAAACAGCATCGAGCGCGCCGTCAAGAAGATGGTGCCGGGCATAAAGGCCGTCGAGGCCGTCTAGCCCGTCGCGCCATCGGCCCTCCCGACACAGCCAAAACCTTTTCCCGCACCCCGCCATGCGCGGGGCGCGGCAGCAGCCGGCGTGAGCCGCCGGATAGTGGAAAACACCATGACCCAGATCGTGACCCGCTTCCCCCCCAGCCCCACGGGCTACCTGCATATCGGCGGCGCCCGCACGGCGCTCTTCAATTACCTGTACGCCCGCCAGAACGGCGGCAAGTTCATCCTGCGCATCGAGGACACGGACCAGGCCCGCTCCACGCAGGAGATGACCGACGCCATCATCGACGCCATGCACTGGCTGGGCCTGGACTTCGACGAGGGCCCCTTCTTCCAGAGCGAGCGCGGCGACATCTACAACAGTTACGTGGACAAGCTGCTCGAGACCGGCGGGGCCTACTACTGCTCCTGCACGCCCGAAGAGGTCGAGGAGATGCGCGAGACTGCCCGCGCCAACGGGCTCAAGCCCAAGTACAACGGCAAGTGCCGCGAGATGGGCCTCGGGCCCGGACCGGGCCGGGTGGTGCGCTTCAAGACGCCGCTCACGGGCAAGGTCGTCTTCGACGACATCATCAAGGGACCCATCGCCTGGGACGTGCAGGAGATGGACGACTTCGTCATCCGCCGCGCCGACGGCTCGGCCATCTACCAGATGGCCGTGGTCGTGGACGACGCCGAGATGGGCGTGACCCACGTCATCCGCGGCGACGACCACCAGAACAACACGCCCAAGCAGATCCTCATCTACCAGGCCCTGGGCTTCCCCCTGCCCAAATTCGGCCACGTGCCCATGATCCTCGGGCCCGACAAGAAGAAGATGAGCAAGCGCCACGGGGCGACCTCGGTCATGATGTACAAGGACATGGGCTATCTGCCCGAAGCCATGCTCAGCTACCTCGTGCGCCTGGGCTGGTCCCACGGCGACGACGAACTCTTCACGCGCGACGAGCTGCTGGAGAAATTCTCCCTGGAGGGCCTCGGCAAATCGGCCTCGGTCTTCGACATGGACAAGCTCAACTGGACCAACAGCCACTTCATCAAGACCGGGGACGTGCCGCGGCTGGCTGGCCTGCTGGGCGAGATCGTCCGCCAGGCCACGCAGTTCGACCCCGCTCCCGAGTACCTGGAGGCCATCGTCCCCCTCTACCAGCCCCGCGCCAAGACCCTGAAGGAGATGGCCGAGCAGGCCGCCTTCTTCCTGCACGACGCCGAGACCCTGCCCTACGACGGAGCGGCCTTGGCCAAGTTCCTGACCCCGGAGATCCGCGAACACCTGGCCGTCATGGCCTCCCGCATGGAAGCCCTGCCCGCCTTCGACCACAAGAGCCTGGAGGACATGGCCGCAGCCTACCTGGAGGAGACCGGACTCAAGTTCAAGGCCCTGGCCCAGCCCATCCGCGTGGCCATCACCGGCACGACCATGAGCCCCGGCCTCTTCGAGACCATGGAGGTCCTCGGCCGCGAGCGCACATTGGCGCGCTTCCGCAAGGCCCTGACCCTGTAAGCCAAGGCCCGGGGAACCGGGCCTTTTCCTTCTCTTCCGGCCGTGTCCATCACGTCCATGCCGTCCATACCGTCCACAAGGTCCACCCCATGTACGACTACCAGAAATCCAACCTCTTCACCGCCCAGGTCGCCGACGGCATCGAAGACCTGGCGCTGACCGAACTGGCCGAATTGGGGGCCACGGACTGCACCCGCGGCTTCCGCTTCGTGCGTTTCCGCGCCGCCGACCAGGCCTTGTACCACATCGTCTACCGTTCCCGGCTGGTTTCGCGCGTCCTTGCACCGCTGGTGCGCTTTCCCAGCCTCACGGACAAGGCCCTCTACGCCGGGGCCCGGGACGTCCGCTGGTCAGACTTTCTGACCCCGGATCAGACTTTCGCCGTCTTCGCCAACGTTTCCAAGAGCGCCATCGGTCACTCCCAATACGCGGGCCTCAAACTCAAGGACGCCGTGGCCGACTGGTTCCGCGACCGCACGGGCCGCCGGCCGAGCGTGGACCCGCGCGAACCGGACCTGTGGCTGCACCTGCACATCCACGAGGACACGGCGACCATCAGCCTGGATGTTTCCGGCGGCTCCATGCACCGCCGCGGCTACCGGGTGCAGAGTGTCGACGCGCCAATGGCCGAGACCGTGGCCGCGGCCATGCTGCGCATGACCGGCTGGGATGGCCGCTCCCCTCTGGTGGACCCCATGTGCGGCTCGGGAACCATCCTGTGCGAAGCCCTCATGCTTTCGGCCGACCTCCCCGCCGGACTGCTGCGCGGCAATTTCGGCTTCCAGCGTCTACCGGACTTCAAGCAGAACCTGTGGGAGCGAGAACGGCGCGACACGTCTTCCATCGACCCGGAAACGGGGAACGAAGCGGACCTGCGCGGAAGCGACCTGGACCCCGCGGCCGTGGAAGCCACCCGCGTCAACCTCTCCCGTCTGCCCGGCGGCGAGGACGTCATCGTGGGACGCAGGGATTTCTTCGAGCGCCTGGACCTCGCCGGCACGACCATCGTCTGCAACCCGCCCTACGGCATCCGCCTGGGCAAGGGCGACGACATGGGCGCCTGGTTCAAGCATTTCGGCGACCATCTGAAGCGCCATTGCCAGGGCTCCACCGCCTTCGTCTATTTCGGCGACAGGACCCTGCTCAAGCACATCGGGCTCAAGCCCGAATGGAAAAAACCCCTCAAAAACGGCGGCCTGGACGGGCGTCTGGCCAAGTTCGCCCTGTATTGACGGGCCGTGAGAAGTCACCCTTTTCTTCGTCTCCTGTTGACAGAACCACCCCATTGATTCACTTTGGAGTCGACTTCCCCCGTGTGACTCCCCGTCCGCACGACGGACGGATTTTCACCGAACAAGCGGCACAATGTTCCATTCATCAAAAGGAGGCTTGTATGATCTTCGTGCTCCCGGATCTTCCCTACGCCAAGGACGCCTTAAGCCCGTACATCAGCGCCAAAACCTTCGACTTCCACCACGGCAAGCACCACCAGCTCTACATCGACAACACCAATAAGCTGATTGCGGGCACGGACCTCTACGGCAAGACCCTGCGTGAAATCGTCATGGCCACAGCCGGCGACCCCTCCAAGGTCGGCATTTTCAACAACGCCGCCCAGGTCTGGAACCACTCCTTCTACTGGCGCTGCATGAAGGCCGGCGGTGGCGGAGCACCTACCGGGGCCGTGGCCGAAGGCATCAACCAGGCCTTCGGCAGCTACGAAAATTTCGCCAAGGCCTTCAAGGAGGCCGGCATGACGCAGTTCGGCAGCGGCTGGGCCTGGCTGGTGGAGAAAAACGGGAAGCTCGAGATCATGAAGACCCCCAACGCCGACACGCCCATGGCCCACGGCGCCAAGGCCCTGCTCACGGCCGACGTGTGGGAGCACGCCTATTACATTGATTACCAGAACCGGCGGGCGGACTATCTGCAGGACTTCCTCGACAAGCTCGTGAACTGGGACTTCGTGAACCACCAGCTCAAGAAGTGAGAAGGCGCAAAGCGATCATCAACAAAAAAGGCGACCCGAGGGTCGCCTTTTTTGCTGGAAAAGACAGGACAGCCTAGTTGGCGACGGGCTTGGTCACGGCGCCGGAACGGATGCACTGGGTGCAGACACGCATCCGCTTCACTTCGCCGGACTGCAGCTGGGCGCGAACGGACTGGAGGTTGGGCATGAAGCGCCGCTTGGTCTTGTTGTTGGCGTGACTGACGTTGTTGCCGACCTGGGGCCTCTTCCCGCATACTTCGCATACCTTTGACATATCGTCCTCCTGAGTAGTGAAAATATCTTAAGCTGTCATGGCCTGGCAGCTCCGAGACCTTCCGGCAGGCCATGAACATAATTTGCCGCCAGAGGAATTTGCACCCATATATCCGGCCGCCGGGAATGGCAAGTAAAAATCCTTGACAGGAAAAAGAAGACCCATATACACGTTTCGATTCGAGGTACACTCATGGTCGAACATTGGATTGGGCTGACACATCTCCCGGCGACCGGTCGGGAATTTTCATTTGAGGATCAGGGCTTGTGGCGGGAACTCTGGAAGGAGTTCCAGTTCGACTTTGAAGCCATGACGCCCCTGTTGTCAACGCTCTTCATCGTCCCCCAGGCGGACGGATTCCTGATCCACGGCAGCATCAAGGGCGCAATCAAGGCTTCGTGCCACCGCTGCCTGGAGGATGCGACCGTCGAAGTGGACCACGCCTTCGACACCTTCGAAGCCCACGAGGATGTCGAGGCCCTCGAAGGCGAAGAGAGCCACCTCCGCGCCACGGACGCGGGCTGGGAACTCAACGTGGCCGGGCTTTTGTGGGAGGAATTCCAGCTGGCCCTGCCCGAAAAAATACTTTGCGCCGACACGTGTTTGGGTCTATGCCCGCACTGCGGCAAAAACAGGAACCTGGAGCCATGCGTCTGCAGCAACCTGGACAGCCAGTCCCCTCTGGCCCGGGCGCTGCAAGGCGTTAAAATCAAAACCAATTAGATCTCGTTCAGGATAGAGGTGCCATCATGCCATTGCCTAAGAAGAAAACATCCAAGTCCAGAAGAAACATGCGCCGTTCCCACGACCACGTGGCCATCCCCAACGTCGTGTACTGCGAGTGCGGCGAAGCCAGCCTGTCCCACTGCATCTGCCCCGGTTGCGGCAAATACAAGGGACGCCAGTACACCAAGGCCGCAGATGCCTAAAGACATCTGTCTCGCCGTGGACGCCATGGGGGGGGATTTCGGCCCGGAAGTGAATGTTCCGGGCTCCCTCGCCGCTGCCCGCGAGACCGGCGCCAGGATCATCCTGGTCGGTGACGAGACGTCCATCCGCAAGGAACTGGACAGACATCCGCACGCCGACGTGGAAATCGAGGTCGTGCACACCACCCAGGTGGCGGGCATGGCCGAGAAGCCCTCGGACATCCTGCGGCGCAAGAAGGACAGCTCCATGCAGGTGGCCTTCCGCCTGGTGCGCGAAGGCCGCGCCCACGGCTGCGTCACCGCCGGCAATTCAGGAGCCGCCCTGGCCTGCGGCATGTTCATCCTCGGCCGCATAAACGGGGTGGACAGGCCAGCCCTGGCCTCCATCATGCCAACGCTCAAGAAGCCCATCGTCCTCATCGACGTGGGCGCCAACGCGGACTGCAAGCCCTACAACCTGGTCCAGTTCGGCCTCATGGCCGAAGTGCTGGCCAGGCACGTGCTGGGCATCGCCAATCCCAAGGTCGGCATCCTGAGCATCGGCGAGGAGGAAGGCAAGGGCAACGCGCTGACCAAGGAAGCCTATGCCTTGCTGAAGAGTTCATCCCTGAATTTCGTCGGCAACGTGGAAGGCCGCGACGTCTTCACCGGCGAGACCGACGTCATCGTCTGCGACGGATTCGTGGGCAACGTGGCCCTGAAGCTCAGCGAAGGGCTGGGCTCGGCCCTGGCCTCCATGCTCAAGACGGAACTCAAGAAATCCATCTGGTCCCGGCTCGGGACGCTCATCGCCCTGCCCGCGTTCAAGCGCTTCGCCACGAAGATCGACTACGCCGAGTACGGCGGCGCCCCCATCCTGGGCCTCAACGGCATAGCCATGGTCTGCCACGGCAAGTCCAACGCCCGCGCCATCACAACCGCCCTGCAGCAGGCTGCGCTCTTCGTGCAGAAAAAAGCCAACGACCAACTCGTGGCCGGCCTGCACGCCAACACGGAACTGAGCCTGTTCTCCAGAAGCGGCCAGGCTTCGGCCACGCGTCAGGAAGCCTCGGCGCTCTAGCCCCGGACTCGGCCCGGCGATCCCAAGGGAACGTAGGAATCACATGTCTTCACCGTGCTACATCTCCGGCCTGGGGCTTCATCTGCCCCGGACCGCCATGACCAATGCGGACCTCGAACGCATGGTCGACACATCCGACGAATGGATCGTGACCCGCACCGGCATCACGAATCGATACTTCGCCCAGGGCGACGAGCCCTGTTCGGTCCTGGCCTTCAACGCCGCCCGCAAGGCCCTGGACAACGCCGGCCTCGCGCCCCAGGACCTGACCCACATCTTCGTCGGCACCTTTTCCGGGGACTACAACCTCCCGACCACGGCCTGCCTGCTGCAGGACATGCTGGGACTCAAGGGCCTGCCCGCCTTCGACTTGGCTGCGGCCTGCTCCGGCTTCCTCTATTGTCTGGAAACGGCCAGGGCTTTCACCTGCCTCCACCCGGAAGCCAGGATTCTTGTCGTCGGCAGCGAGGTCTGCACCTCGCGCGTCAACTTCGAAGACCGCACGACCTGCGTACTTTTCGGTGACGGAGCCGGGGCGGCGATCGTCACGGGCGCGGCCAATCCCGGTCCCGTCAAGGTCCTGGACGCGATGCTCAAGGCCGACGGATCGGTCGGCGGCCTCCTGACCATCCACGGCGGCGGCTCGGCCTGCAAGCCGGTTCTCGGCCAGCCAGTGGGTCCTGAATATTTCGTACAGATGAACGGCCGCGACGTGTTCAAGTACGCGGTGCGCTGCATGGCCGAGGTCTCGGAGACGGTCCTGGAGCGCAACGGCCTGACGGCCGACGACGTCGACCTCATCATCCCCCACCAGGCCAACATCCGCATCATCGAGGCCATCGCCAAGAAGCTCGATGTCGGAATGGACAAGGTCTATGTCAACGTCGACCGCATCGGAAACACCTCGGCCGCCTCCATCCCCATCGCCCTGACCGAGGCCGTGGCCACCGGCCGCATCCAGCCCGGCATGAAGGTCCTGCTGTCGTCGTTCGGCGGCGGATTCACCTGGGCATCGGCCTTGTTGCAATTTTAGCGGTCATTGAGTACGCACTCAACTCCTGCGTTTCCAGCAACCCCACGAGGTCAACCATGAGCGAACCGATCAAGACGGCACTGGTCACCGGCGGCACCCGCGGCATCGGCCGGGCCATCGTAAAAAAACTTGCAGGCTCGGGGTACCAGGTTTATTTCACCTACGTTAGCCGTCCGGAGCTTGCCGAGGCCGTGTGCGCCGAAGTCGCCGCCGCAGGCGGGACTGCCCGGGGCTTCCTGCTGGATGCCAGCGACTGGGACGCCGTGGAGGCCTTCTTCGCCGAGCACATCAAGGACAAGGTCAGCCTCGACGTGCTGGTCAACAACGCCGGCATCACCAAGGACGGGCTGATCATGCGCATGAAGCGCGAGCAGTGGGAGCAGGTGCTGAACATCAACCTCACCGGCGCCTTCGTCTGCCTGCAGCAGGCGGCCAAGATCATGCTCAAGCAGCGCCGCGGCCGCATCGTCAACATTTCTTCCGTCGTGGGTCAGATGGGCAACGCCGGACAGGCCAACTACTGCGCATCCAAGGCCGGCCTCATCGGGCTGACCAAGGCCGCGGCACTGGAACTGGGGTCGCGCGGCGTGACCGTCAACGCCATCGCGCCGGGGTTCATCGAGACCGACATGACTGAAACACTCCCCAAGGAAGTGCGGGACAAGTACCTGGAACGCATTCCCCTGGGCTGCCTCGGGTCGGCGCAGGCAATCGCCGACGCCGTGGCCTATCTCGCATCCGACCAGGCGTCCTACATCACCGGTCAGGTGCTCGGAATCAACGGCGGCATGTACCTGTAGCCTGGTTCCTCAATTCGTACGCATACACACTTTGGAGGAAAGCAATGTCTATCGAAGAAAAAGTCAAAGAACTGGTGGTTGAGCAGCTGGGCGTTTCCGCGGATGAAGTGAAGCCCGAGTCCTCCTTCGTGGAGTCCCTGGGCGCCGATTCCCTCGACCTGACCGAACTGATCATGGCCATGGAAGAGGAATTCGACATCGAGATCGATGACGAGGACGCTCAGAAGATCGCCACGGTCCAGGACGCCGTCAACTACATCAAGTCCAAGTCCTAAGGACCCGCACCGTCGACATGACACGGTACCCCGGTCCGTCTGGGGTACCTTTTTTTTCATGCACCGTCTTGCGGACCCGTCCGCAGGGCATGTCCCATTTTTCGAGAAGATCATGATTGGTAAACGCGTTGTCGTAACCGGCCTGTCGGCCCTGACCCCCATCGGAAACACCCTGCAGGACAGCTGGGCCAACCTTGTGGCCGGCGTGAGCGGCATCGGCCCCATCACCCTCTTCGACGCCTCGGAGTTCGACGCGAAGATCGCGGGCGAACTGAAGAATTTCGACCCCACGGACTATGCCAGCGTCAAGGACGCCAAACGCATGGACCGCTTCGTCCAGATCGCCGTGGCCGCAGGCAAGCAGCTCATGGAAGACTGCGGCCTGGTCATGGACGAGGAGACGGCCCCCGAGGTCGGCGTGCTGCTGGGCTGCGGCCTGGGCGGCCTGTCGACCATCGAGGACTTCCATTCCAAGCTCCTCAAGTCCGGGCCCGGACGCATCTCGCCCTTCTTCATCCCCATGCTGATCGCCAACATGGCCTCGGGGCAGATTTCCATCCAGACCGGCGCCAAAGGCCCCAACCTGGTGACCACCTCGGCCTGCGCTTCGGCCACCCACGCCATCGGCTACGCCTTCTCCGACATCAAGCTCGGCCGGGTCAAGGCCTGTATCACCGGCGGCGTGGAGTCGACCATCACGCCCATGGGCGTGTCGGGATTCACGGCCATGAAGGCCCTGTCCACGCGCAACGACGAGCCGACCAAGGCCAGCCGTCCCTTTGACGCCGACCGCACGGGCTTCGTCATCGGCGAGGGCGCGGGCCTGCTCATGCTCGAAGAACTCGAGCACGCCAAGAAGCGCGGCGCCAAGATCTACGCCGAGGTCGTGGGCTACGGCGCCTCGGGCGACGCCTACCACATCGCAGCCCCCGAGGAGTCCGGTACGGGCATGGCCCAGGCCATGAAATGCGCCCTGCGCGACGCCGAGCTGGCCCCGGAACTGGTATCCTTCGTCAATGCCCACGGCACATCGACCAAGCTCAACGACAAGACCGAGACCAAGGCCCTCAAGGCCGTGTTCGGCGACCACGCCTACAAGATGCCCATCACCGCCAACAAGAGC
The DNA here is from genome assembly GCF_000428825.1 of Desulfomicrobium escambiense DSM 10707. NCBI lineage: Bacteria > Pseudomonadati > Thermodesulfobacteriota > Desulfovibrionia > Desulfovibrionales > Desulfomicrobiaceae > Desulfomicrobium > Desulfomicrobium escambiense. The sequence continues at coordinate 166,931 of NZ_AUAR01000006.1, forward strand.
ATGATCGGCCACCTTCTGGGCGCCGCCGGCGGAGCCGAGGCCGTGTTCACGGCCATGAGCCTCGTCACGGGCATCGTTCCTGGCACCATCAACCAGGACACCCCGGACCCGGACTGCGACCTCGACTACACGCCGAACGGCAGCCGGGAAATGGCGCTTGAATACGGAATCAGCAACTCGTTCGGATTCGGCGGCACCAACGCCTCCATCATCCTGCGCAGTTTCAAATAACGATCCGCCGCACGCGCGGCCCAACAGAGTGGAGAAGCCATGGACGAACTCACACGCCAGGATCCGCAGATAGCCAAAGCCATCCAGCTGGAAACCAACCGCCAGATCACCAAGCTCGAGCTCATCGCCTCCGAGAACTTCACCTCCCATGCGGTGCGCATCGCCATGGGCAGCGTCATGACCCACAAGTACGCCGAAGGCTACCCGGGCAAGCGCTACTACGGCGGCTGCGAATTCGTGGATATGGCCGAGAACCTGGCCATGGAGCGGGCCCGGCAGCTCTTCGGCGCCGAGTACGCCAACGTCCAGCCCCACTCCGGTTCCCAGGCCAACATGGGCGCCTATTTCGCGGCCATCCAGCCCGGCGACACGATCCTGGGCATGAACCTGTCCCACGGCGGGCACCTGACCCACGGCAGCCCCGTGAACTTCTCGGGCCGCCTCTTCAAGACCGTGTTCTACGGCGTGGAGAAGGAAACGGGCCAGATCAACTACGACGAGGTCGAGGCTCTGGCCAGGGAGCACAAGCCGCAGATGATCATCGCCGGGGCCAGCGCCTACCCGCGCACCCTGGATTTCGAGCGTTTCCGCGCCATCGCCGACAGCGTCGGGGCCAAGCTCCTGGTGGACATGGCCCACATCGCCGGTTTGGTTGCCACGGGCCTGCACCCCTCGCCCATCAAGCACGCCCACTTCACCACCACGACCACGCACAAGACCCTGCGCGGCCCCCGCGGCGGCATGATCCTGAGCTCCGAGGAATTCGGCAAGACCCTCAACTCCCAGATCTTCCCCGGCATCCAGGGCGGACCGCTCATGCACGTCATCGCGGCCAAGGCCGTGGCCTTTGCCGAGGCCCTGCGCCCCGAGTTCAAGGACTACCAGCAGCAGGTCCTGGACAACGCCAAGACCCTGGCCAAGGAACTGACCGACGCGGGCTTCGACCTGGTCTCGGGCGGTACGGACAACCACCTCATGCTCCTGGACCTGACCAGCCACGACATCACGGGCAAGGACGCCGAGATCGGCCTGGACCACGCCGGCATGACCGTCAACAAGAACACCGTGCCCTTCGAGACGCGCTCCCCCTTCGTCACGTCCGGCATACGCCTGGGCACGCCGGCCCTGACCACCCGCGGCATGAAGACCGACGACATGCGCAAGGTGGCCAAGTGGATCGTCGCGACTCTGGGCAGTCTCGACAACGAGACGCGACTGCGCGAAATCAGCAGGGAAGTGGAAAAATTCGCGGGCCAGTTCCCGCTTTTCGCCTGGTAAACCGCGCCGTTTCCCGCCGGCTTTCCCCAACCACAGGGCCGCTTCCACGGCCCTGTGGTTGATTCGTTTCCAAAGAGGTGACCATGGACAACCGCATCCCCTGGCCGCAATATTTCATGAACATCGCCTACCTCGTGGCCGAGCGCTCGACCTGCCTGCGCCGCAAGGTCGGGGCCCTGGCCGTCAAGGACAAGCGCATCCTGGCCACGGGCTACAACGGCGCACCGGCAGGTCTGACCCATTGCCTGGAGATCGGCTGCCTGCGCGAAAAGCTGGGCATCCCCTCGGGGCAGCGCCACGAACTGTGCCGGGCCCTGCACGCCGAGCAGAACGTCATCATACAGGCCGCCATCCACGGCGTGAGCATCGAGGGCGCGGACATCTTCTGCACCACCCAGCCGTGCATCCTGTGCGCCAAGATGCTCATCAACTGCCGGGTGCGGGCCATCCATTTCGCCGAAGGCTACCCCGACGACATGTCGCGCGAGATGCTCGACGAGGCCGGCATCCCCTACCATCGCATGGAGAGGGAGACCGATGGCAGATGACGCGCGCTTCATGGGCCGGGCCATTGAGTTGGCCGAGCGCGGCCGCGGCCTGACCGCGCCCAACCCCTGCGTGGGTGCCGTGCTCGTACGCGACGGCGAGGTCGTGGCCCGGGGCTGGCACACGGCCTGGGGCAAGGCCCACGCCGAGGTCGAAGCCCTGCGCGACGCGGCGGCCAAGGGCGTGGACCCGCGCGCCTGCACCCTTTTCGTCACCCTGGAGCCCTGCAACCACCAGGGCAAGACCCCGCCCTGCACCCGGGCCATCCTCGAAGCGGGTGTCCCGGAGGTTGTCGTGGGCTGCGCCGACCCCAACGCCACCGTCGAAGGCGGCGGCGCCGGATTTCTGCGCAGCCGGGGAGTGACGGTGCGCATGGGCGTGCGCGAACGGGAGTGCCGGGATCTCATCGCCGATTTCCTGGTCTGGCAGACCACGGACCGCCCCTTCTCCATCCTCAAGCTGGCCACGACCCTGGACGGCAGGATCGCTTCCCGCGACGGCCGGGCCGCCTGGATCACGGGTGAGGATTCGCGCCGGGAAGTGCACAAGCTGCGAGCCTGGTGTGGGGCCGTCATCGTCGGCGGCGGCACCTACCGCTCCGACGACCCGTCCCTGACCTGCCGCCTGCCCGGCCACGAAGGCCCGCAGCCCCTGGCCGTGGTCGTGACCCGCACTCTGCCCGACCCGGCCGGGCCCTCGAACCTTCTTTCCTTCCGGCCGGGACAGACCGTCTTCTGGACCACCCGGGCCCAGAGCGAATCGGCCGGGGCAGCGCGCCTGGCCGACCTGGGCGTCAAGGTCCAGGGCCTGCCGGCCCTGGCCGGCGACCCGGACGGGAACCTGGACCTGGCCGAGGGCCTGCGCCTCCTGCGACGCGATCACGGCTGCCACTATACCCTGACCGAGGGCGGCGGCCGCCTGGCCGGAGCCATGCAACGGCAGGGCTTGGTGGACGAACTGCGCCTGTTCCAGGCCATGAAGGTTCTGGGCGACGAGTTGGCGCGGCCTGTCTTCGCCGGTCGCGGCTTTGCGGCCATGAGCGACTGCTGGGAATTCCGGCTCGCGGAGCAGGGCTTTTTCGGAACCGATCTGTACCTTCGACTGCGACCAAAGGAGTAGCCATGTTCACAGGCATCATTCAAGGCCTGGGCCGGGTGGCGGCCGTGGACGGCGGCGGGAGCGAGACGCGCTTCACCCTGCGCCCCGACTTCGCCCTGACCGACTACGCCCTGGGCGAGTCCATCGCCGTGAACGGCGTCTGCCTGACGGTGGAAACCTTCGGTCAGGGCTGGTTCACGGCCTACGCCTCGGCCGAGACCCTGTCCGTGACCAACCTCGGGGCCCTGCGCGTGTCCGCTGCGGTCAACCTGGAGCGCGCCCTGGCCATGGGCGACCGTCTGGGCGGCCACATCGTCTCGGGGCACGTGGACTGCCTGGCCGAGGTCCTGTCCGTCCGCCAGGCCGGGCAGTCGCGCATCTACCGCCTGGGCTTCCCCGAAGCCTGCGCCTCCCAGGTCATCCCCAAGGGCTCCGTGGCCCTGGACGGGATCAGCCTGACAGTCAACGATTGCGGTCGGGATTATTTGGAAGTAAACATCATCCCGGCCACGCAGCGGGAGACGACCATCTCCGGTTGGGCTCCGGGACGGCGGGTCAACATGGAGACCGACGTCATCGGCAAGTATGTCCAGCGCATGCTCGCCCCCTGGAACGAGAGCCCGGCCCGGCCCCAACCTTCGAAAATCACCCCGGACTTCCTGAAAGAGCACGGATTCTGATCCGAGCCGTCCGGCGTCCAACCACGAGGATACCATGCACAGATGCACGGCCGAAGAGGCCATCAATGAGATAAAGGCCGGGAAGATGATCATCCTGGTCGACGACGAGGACCGCGAAAACGAGGGCGACCTGACCATCGCCGCCGAAAAGGTCACTCCCGAGGCCATCAACTTCATGGCCAAGTACGGCCGCGGCCTCATCTGCCTGGCCCTGGACCCGTCCCTGGTCGACAAGCTGCAGCTACCGCTCATGGCGCGCCGCAACACCTCCAAGTTCGGCACCAACTTCACCGTGTCCATCGAGGCCAAGCAGGGCGTGACCACGGGCATCTCGGCCCATGACCGGGCCCTGACCATCCAGACTGCCGTGGCCGACGAGACCACTCCCGACGACCTGGCCACCCCCGGCCACATCTTCCCCCTGCGCGCCAAGCCCGGCGGGGTCCTGGTGCGCGCCGGACAGACCGAGGGCTCCGTGGACCTGGCCCGCCTGGCCGGCCTCAAGGGCGCGGCCGTCATCTGCGAGATCATGAACGACGACGGCACCATGTCGCGCATGCCCGACCTGAAGAAGTTCGCGGAAGAGCACGACATGAAGATCGCGACCATCGCCGACCTCATCGCCTACCGCTCCCGCAAGGACTCCCTGGTCCGCCGCGTGGCCGAGGCGCGCATGCCCACCTGCTACGGCGAGTTCACCATCGTGGCCTACGAGAACGACATCGACAGCCACACCCACATCGCTCTCGTCAAGGGCGAGATCAACGAGGAGACCCCGGTGCTCGTGCGCGTGCACAGCGAATGCCTGACGGGCGACGTCTTCGGGTCCATGCGCTGCGACTGCGGCAGCCAGCTCCAGCGGGCCATGCAGATGGTCAACGACGAGGGCGCGGGCGTCATCCTGTACATGCGCCAGGAAGGCCGGGGCATCGGCCTGGGGAACAAGATCAAGGCCTACCACCTGCAGGACGAGGGCCGCGACACCGTCGAGGCCAACATCGAACTGGGCTTCGCCCCGGACCTGCGCGACTACGGCCTGGGCGCCCAGATCCTGGTGGACCTCGGCGTGAAGCGCATGCGCCTCATGACCAACAACCCCAAGAAGATCATCGGCCTCGAAGGCTACGGCCTGAAGGTCGAGGAACGGGTGCCCATCGAAATCCCGGCCTGCGACGACAACAAGTGTTACCTGCACACCAAGTACGCCAAGCTCGGCCACCTGCTGCACCTCGACGCCGAGAACAAATAATTTCCCACAAGGAGACGCCATGCTGCACATCAAGACCATCGAGGGCCAGCTGCAGGCCCAGGACCTCAAGATCACGATCATCGCCAGCCGCTTCAACGACTTCATCGTGGACCGCCTCATCGGCGGCGCCGTCGACTACCTGGTCCGCCACGGCGCGGCCCGCGAAGACCTGACCATCATCCGCGTGCCTGGCGCCTTCGAGATGCCGCTGGTGGCCCAGAAGGTGGCCAGAAGCGGCAAGGCCGACGCCATCGTCTGCGTGGGCGCGGTCATCCGCGGCGCGACCCCGCACTTCGACTTCGTCTGCAACGAGGCCACCAAGGGCATCGCCCACGTGTCCATGGAGACGGGCGTGCCCATCGGCTTCGGCCTGCTGACCACGGACACCCTGGAGCAGTCCATCGAGCGCGCCGGCAGCAAGGGCGGCAACAAGGGCGTCGAGGCCGCGGCCGCGGCCCTGGAAACCCTGCGCGTGCTGCAGCAGCTCTAGAGAGGCCGGGGATTCACGTGACGCACAACAGACGGCATCAACGCCGCTTCGCCTTTCAGGTCATCTATTCGCTGAACTTCGCCACGGCCATGAGCAAGGAGCAGCTCGTCCGCTCCTTCGAGAACTTCTGGACCGAAGAGGAGTTCGACATCACCCGCGAGGACTCCTACGCCTGGACCCTGGTGCAGGGAGTCTTCGACAACCGCGCGGCCATCGATGAGATCATCACCAGGCATTCCCAGCACTGGAAGCTGAACCGCATCGCCAAGGTCGAGCTGACCATCCTGCGGCTCTCGCTCTTCGAGATGCTTTTCTGCCCCGACATACCCTTCAAGGTGGCCATGAACGAGGCCATCGAGCTGGCCAAGGACTTCGGGGACGACAACTCCAAGACCTTCGTCAACGGCGTCCTGGACGCCGCGGCCAAGGACGCCGAGCGGGACAGCGAATAATACAGTCCGGACACACGACATCCTGAGGACAGCATGAGGCACTACGATTTCAAGGACATCGAGGAAAAATGGCAGAAGGCCTGGGAGGACCAGGCCTGTTTCCGGACCAGCGAGACCCACGACGGCAGGAAGTACTACGTCCTGGAGATGTTCCCCTACCCTTCGGGGCGCATCCACATGGGGCACGTGCGCAACTACTCCATCGGCGACGTGGTGGCCCGATACAAGCGCATGCAGGGCTTCGACGTGTTCCACCCCATGGGCTGGGACGCCTTCGGCCTGCCAGCCGAGAACGCGGCCATCAAGAACAACACGCACCCGGCCAAGTGGACCTACGAGAACATCGCCTACATGCGCTCCCAGTTGAAGCGCCTGGGCTATTCGTACGACTGGGAACGTGAAATCGCCACCTGCCACCCGAAGTACTACCGCTTCGAGCAGGAGTTCTTCCTCAAGTTTCTGGAAAAGGGCCTGGCCTACCGCAAGAAGGCCCCGGTCAACTGGTGCCCGAGCTGCCACACGGTCCTGGCCAACGAGCAGGTCGAGGAAGGCCTGTGCTGGCGCTGCGACTCCGAGGTGCAGCAGAAGGAGCTGTCCCAGTGGTTCCTGCGCATCACCGACTACGCCGAAGAGCTCCTCCAGGCCCTGGACACCCTGACCGACGGCTGGCCCGAGCGCGTCCTTACCATGCAGCGCAACTGGATCGGCAAGAGCGTCGGCGCCGAGATTTCCTTCAAGGTCAAGGATCTGGACGAAGACATCACCGTCTTCACCACCCGCCCCGACACCCTTTTCGGCGCGACCTTCATGAGCCTGGCCCCCGAGCATCCGCTGGTCGAGCGGCTCATTCCCGGCACGGGGCAGGAGGCCGAGGTGCGCAGCTTCGTCGAGCGCATCTCCAAGATGGACCGAATCGTGCGCACGGCCGAAGACCTGGAAAAGGAAGGCGTGTTCACGGGCCGCTACTGCGTGAACCCCGTCACGGGCCGCGAGATGCCCGTCTACGTGGCCAACTTCGTGCTCATGGGCTACGGGACCGGCGCGGTCATGGCCGTCCCGGCCCACGACCAGCGCGATTTCGAATTCGCCACCAAGTACGACCTGCCCATGCAGATCGTCATCATGCCCCGCGAGGGGACCCTGGAGCTTTCGTCCATGACGGAGGCCTACACCGAGCCCGGCGTCATGGCCAACTCCGGAAAGTTCGACGGCATGGACAGCGAGGCCGCCAAGCAGGCCATCATCGACCATCTGGCGGATGGCGGCCTGGGCAAGCCCACGGTCAACTACCGCTTGCGCGACTGGAACATCTCCCGTCAGCGCTACTGGGGAGCGCCCATCCCGGTCATCTACTGCGACGCCTGCGGCATCGTGCCCGTGCCCGTGCAGGATCTGCCCGTGGAACTGCCCCTGGACGTCAAGGTCAACCCGGACGGGCGCTCGCCGCTGCCCGGTTGCGAGAGCTTCGTCAACGTGACCTGCCCCAAGTGCGGACAGGCCGCGCGGCGCGAGACCGACACCATGGACACCTTCGTCGAGTCGTCGTGGTATTTCGCCCGCTACCTCTCGGCCCGCAACGAGGACGCGGCCTTCGACCCGCGCGACGTGGAATACTGGATGCCCGTGGACCAGTACATCGGCGGCATCGAGCACGCCATCCTGCACCTTCTCTACTCACGCTTCTTCGTCAAGGCCCTGCGCGACGAGGGCTACCTGAACCACGACGAGCCCTTCAAGAACCTGCTGACCCAGGGCATGGTGCTCCTGGGCGGCTCCAAGATGTCCAAGTCCAAGGGCAACGTGGTGGACCCCGACGAGATGATCGTCAAGTACGGCGCCGACACCGTGCGCCTGTTCTGCCTCTTCGCCGCGCCGCCCGAGAAGGACCTGGAGTGGAACGACAAGGGCATCGAGGGTTCGAGCCGCTTCCTGAGCCGCCTGTGGCGCCTGGTGGACGAACTCGAAGAAGTTCTCTCGCCCGTTGGCCCCTGCGCGGCAGCAAACGGCGCCCTGACCGAGGCCGAGGCCGAACTGCGCCGCAAGGAGCACGACACCGTGCGCCGCGTGGAGCGCGACATCGAGAACAAGTTCCAGTTCAACACGGCCATCGCGGCCATGATGGAACTGGTCAACACCCTGTACGCGACCAAGGACGAGGTGAGGGGCAGCGCAAACGGCCCGAAACTTCTGTCCTCGGCCATCTCCTCCCTGCTGGTGGCCCTCTCGCCCATCGCCCCGCACATCTGCGAGGAACTGTGGGCGCGCCTGGGCTACACCCGGACCCTGGCCCTGGAGCCCTGGCCGGCCCACGACCCCGAGGCCTTGAAGACGAGCGAGGTGACCGTGGTCGTGCAGGTCAACGGCAAGCTGCGCGGGCAGATCAGCGTGGCCGCCGAAGCCTCCTCCGAGGACATCCAGGCCCAGGCCTTGAACGATCAAAACGTGGTTCGTCACATCGAGGGAAAGAACATTGTCAAAGTCATCGTCATCCCCGGAAAGCTGGTCAATGTCGTGGTCCGGTAGGGTCGTCCTGCTGCTTCTGGGCGTCGCCCTGCTGCTGCCCGCCTGCGGGTACCAGCTCACGGCCAACGCGCCCATCGACCTGCCCAAGGACAGCACGCGCCTCTTCCTGGCCAAGGTCACCAACCCGACCACGGAAACCTGGCTCGAACCCATGCTTCGAAGCAGCCTGCGGGACGAGCTGACCAGCCGGGGCAACGTGACCTGGGTCGACCGGGACGAGGCCGAGGCCACGGTCAACGTCGACGTGCGCTCGTACAGCACCTCCGACGCGGTCAAAGGGCGCGACGACGTGACCTTCAAGTCCAGGGTCACCATCCAGATGGAGGTCAGCTTCTTCAGCACGAAGACCAGCGCCCTCATCTGGACGTCGGGCCCGGTGGTGGCCTCGGAATCCTATCGCGGCACAGGCGGCAAGAAGGACGCCACCCAGGGCGCCATCGACCTGGCCGTGCGCATGGTGGCCGACAGGCTGAGCCAGAAGTTCTGAACGGGCCATGGACAGACAAGGGTTCTCCTTCCTCGTCTGCGCGGACCCGGAACTGATCCGGGACCGGGTGGACGAGCTCCTCGAAGGCCGGGGCTTCGCCACCCGGGTCTTCTGGGGGGACGAGGACCTGACCGACCGCTACTGGCAGACCCTGACGGTGCCCTCCATGATGGGGCCGCCCAACGCCGTGATCCTGCGCCGCGCCCAGGAGCAGCCCGACGAGTTCTGGGGCCGGATCGAACCCCTGCTGGCCATGGCCAGGCCCTCGGTCTGGCCCATCTTCTGCCTCGAAGCCGAGTGGGACAAGGGCAAGCCCAAAACGGCCAAGGCCGTGACCAAGGGCAAGTACTGGGCCGCGGCCCAGAAGCGCGGCTGGATCTGGGAGCACCCCGGCCTGAGCCGCTCGAACATCGGCCAGGAACTGGACCGCTTCGCGGCCCGGCACGGCCTGACTTTCGCGCCGGGCGTGAAAAAGACCCTGGCCGAGTCCCTGCCCCTGGCGACCATCGCCCTGCGCAACGAACTGGAGAAAATCCTTCTCCTGGCCGGCGGCGCAAAGACCATCCAGCCCGAACACCTGACGGTCCTCGGCTCCGAGGACCCATTCGACCTCTTCTCCTTCCTGCGCTCCCTGCAGAGCCCGCAGGGCCGGCGCCAGGCCTGGGACCGTCTCATGAACGACCCGGCCATGGCCAGCGGCGACATGGTCTTCCCCGTGTCCTCCCTCATGCTGCGCGAGGCGCGCATGCTCTGGCAGCTCCTGCACGGCGAGGAGGCCAAGGTCCAGCTCTACCCGAGCCTCAAGGCCGAAAAGGCGAACCTGGCCAAACGCCTCGGCCCCGTCCGCATCAGCCGTTTCTGGGACCTGGTCCTGAAAGCCGACACGGACATCAAGACCGGGCGGCTGAGGCCCGCCCAGGTCATGGAAAACCTCGTCAAGGACGCGGCCCGCCTGTGGTGAGGGAAGCGCCGGCCCACTACCACGGCCACCGCCGGCGCCTGCGCGAACGCCTGGCCGCAGACCCGCGGGCCCTGTCCGACTACGAACTCCTCGAACTCCTCCTGACCCACGCCCTGCCCCGCAGGGACACAAAGCCCATCGCCAAGGACATGATCACGCGCTTCGGCTCCCTGGCCGGCGCCCTGCAGGCCGACCCGGACCGCCTGGCCGAGGTGCCCGGCCTGGGCGAGGCTGCGGCCTCCCTCTGGCGCACCCTGCGCGAATGCTCCGCCCGTGCGGCCTGCAGCCCTCTGGCCGCCAAGGAGAAGTTCTCCTCGCCCGACCAGGTCCGCGACATGGTCTGCTCGCGCCTGGGGCATCTGACCAAGGAGGAGTTCTGGGTCATCCTCGTGGACAACCAGAACCGCCTCATCCGCTTTGAACGCGTCTTCCGGGGCACGGTGGACCAGACCGCGGCCTACCCGCGCGAAATCCTCGAACTTGCCCTGCGCCACCATGCCAGCGGCCTCATTCTGGTCCACAACCACCCAGGCGGCGACCCGAACCCGTCCCGCCAGGACCGCACCCTGACCGAAACCGTCGGCCGCCTGGCCGGGGACCTGGGCCTGCGCCTGCTGGACCACATCATCGTCACCGGCCGCAGCTGTTCCAGCTTCCGCGCCCTCGGCCTGATCTGATTTTTTTGGCCTCAAGGGTCCAAAATCCCATTTTTCCGCTTGCCTGAGGATCGATTGGCCTTATAGTTGACTGAATTCGTTTTTCGCGGCCGAAATTTCGCGATTACAACCCCACGAGGAGACCACAGTGAGCGACGAAAAAACCTTTTCCCCCGAAAATGAAGAAATTCAGGGTGAAAATTCCGATACAGCCAGCGCCGACAGCGCAGTCCAGGAGGCGGAGATACCGACCGTGATGCCGCTTCTGGCGGTGCGCGACATCGTCGTATTCAATTACATGATCTTGCCCCTGTTCGTGGGGCGAGAAAAGAGCGTGCAGGCCGTGGACGCGGCCCTGAACGGCAGCCGCTACATCTTCATCAGCACCCAGAAGGACGAGAGCGTCGACGACCCGACGCCGGACGATCTCTACCGCACGGGCACCGTGGCCATGATCATGCGCATGCTCAAGATGCCCGACGGCCGCCTCAAGGTCCTGGTCCAGGGCCTGACCCGGGCGCGCATCCTCGACTTCGTGCAGCACGACCCCTACGACAAGGTCCGCATCGAGACCATCGACGAACTCGTGGTCGAGAACCCAGGTCCCGAGGAGGAGGCGCTGCTGCGCTCGGTCAAGGAACAGAGCGAGAAGATCCTGACCCTGCGCGGCATCGACGCGGCCGAGATCATGAACGTTCTCAATGCCGTCAACGAACACGGACGTTTGGCCGACCTGGTGGCCTCCAACCTGCGCATGAAGTCGTCCGAGGCCCAGCGCATCCTGGAAAGCCACGACCCCATCGAGCGCCTGAACCTGGTCAACTCGCAGCTGGTCAAGGAGGTCGAGGTGGCCTCCATGCAGGCCAAGATCCAGAGCATGGCCAAGGAGGGCATGGACAAGGCCCAGCGCGAATACTTCCTGCGCGAGCAGCTCAAGGCCATCCGCCGCGAGCTGGGCGACAAGGGCGGCGAGGGCGAGGAGATGGAGGAGCTGAGAAAGACCATCAACGCCCTGGGCCTGCCCAAGAAGGTCAAGAAGGAGGCCGACAAGCAGCTCTCGCGCCTTGAGTCCATGCACCCGGACAGCTCAGAGGCGACCATCCTGCGCACCTACATCGACTGGATCATCGACCTGCCCTGGAAAAAGGTTTCCAAGGACCGTCTCGACATCAAGGAGGCGGCCAGAATCCTGCACGAGGACCACTACAACCTGGAGAAGGTCAAGGAGCGCATCCTTGAATACCTGAGCGTGCGTAAGCTCAACCCGACCATGAAGGGCCCGATCCTCTGCTTCGTCGGCCCTCCCGGCGTGGGCAAGACGTCGCTGGGCAAATCCATCGCCAGGTCCCTGGGGCGCAAGTTCGTGCGCATGTCCCTGGGCGGCATGCGCGACGAGGCCGAGATCCGCGGCCACCGGCGGACCTACATCGGGGCCATGCCCGGCCGCATCATCCAGTCCATGAAGGACGCGGGGACCGTGAACCCGGTCATCATGCTCGACGAGATCGACAAGCTCGGCAGCGACTTCCGCGGCGACCCGTCCTCGGCTTTGCTTGAGGTGCTGGACCCGGAGCAGAACAACTCCTTCACGGACCACTACCTGAACGTCCCCTACGACCTGTCCAAGGTCATGTTCATCTGCACGGCCAACATGCTGGACACCATCCCCTCGGCCCTGCTGGACCGCATGGAGGTCATCCGCATCCCCGGCTACACTGAGCAGGAGAAGATCGTCATCGCCCGCCGCTACCTCCTGACCCGCCAGGTCAAGGAGAACGGCCTCACGGACGAGACCATGGTCATCTCCGACGCAGTGCTGGCCGAGATCATCAGGGGCTACACGCGCGAGGCTGGCCTGCGCAACCTGGAGCGCGAGATCGGCTCCGTCTGCCGCAAGTACGCCCGCCGGGTGGCCGAAGGAAAGAAGGGCCCCTTCCGGGTGACGAGCGCGTCCCTGGTCAAGCTGCTGGGCCAGCCCAAGTTCATGGACGAGGAGCGCGAGAGCGCCATGCCCCCAGGCGTGGCCCTGGGCCTGGCCTGGACCCCGTACGGCGGCGAGATCCTGCACATCGAATGCAGCCTGCTGCCGGGCAAGGGCAAGCTCATCCTGACGGGCAAGCTCGGCGACGTGATGAAGGAGAGCGCCCAGGCGGCTCTCAGCTACGCGCGCAGCAAGAGCGCGATGCTGGGCATCGGCGAGGACTTCTTCGACACCCACGACATCCACATCCACGTCCCGGCCGGCGCCACGCCCAAGGACGGCCCTTCTGCCGGCGTGACCCTGGTCACGGCCCTCATGTCGGCCATCACCAACGAGCCCATCGCCTCGGATGTGGCCATGACCGGCGAGATCACCCTGCGCGGCCGGGTCATGCCCGTGGGCGGCATCAAGGAGAAGATCCTGGCCGCCGTCAGCCACGGCGTGAGCAAGGTCCTCATCCCGGCCCGCAATGCCCACGACCTGGACGAGATTCCCAAGGAGCTCAGAAAGCGCATCACGGTCAAGACCGTGGAAGCCATCGACGAGATCTGGCCGGAAGTTCGCTCGACGAAGAAGGCATAGGTTCTGGACAAACCAGACAGAAGCCCCCGCGACCGCGTGCCGGTCCGGGGGCTTTTCTTGTGGCCGCGAAGGGATGCTTCACGGGGGTCAGGCCGCAGAGGTCTTGGCCTTTCCGGCGCCGGTAACCGGCAGCCCGATGCCGAAAACAGCACCGCGGCCGGGCTCGGAATCAAGCCACATCCTGCCGCCGTGCCCGCGCGTGACGATGAAGTAGGACACCGAAAGTCCGAGCCCCGTGCCGATGCCCGGCGGCTTGGTGGTGAAGAAGGGCTCGAAGACGCGGCGCTGCACCTCATAGGGCACCCCCGGGCCGTTGTCCTCGACCTCCACGCGGACATCCCCGTCGCCGCAGGCAAGGCGGATCTCGATGCAGGGGTCCTCTGCCGGCGGATCGGCCATGGCCTGGGCAGCGTTGCGCAGGAGGTTCAGCAGGACCTGTTCGATCTCGATCTCGGAGCACTCGACCTGGGGGAGATTTTCCGGGAAGCTCCTGATCACCCGGATTTTCCGGAAATCGAAGGTCTTCTTCAGATCGTAATCGTTTGCGGCCAGGTCCAGGGCCTTGTCCACGATGAGCGCCATGTCGCAGGGCTCCCGCCGGGACTCGCTCAGACGGCTGAAATCGAGCATGTGGCGGATGATGTTGGCCGCGCGCATGGCTGCCGCCTGGATGTCCCGGACCATGTTCGGCAGGCCGCGGGCCTCCAGGTAGGCCCACACGGCCTGCATGTCGACGCCCAGCTCGCCCGCCTTCTCGATGTTCCTCGCGAAATCCGGCCTGACCCGCAGGGCCATGTTCTGAGCCGCCTGCACGATGATGGCCAGAGGGTTGTTGATCTCGTGGGCCACGCCGGCGGCGATGCCGCCCACGGAGACCATCTTCTCTGTCTGGATCATCATCTCCTGCATGCGGCTGAATTCGGTCATGTCTCGGACCACGGACAGCAGGAAGCGTTTGGGCCCGATGGGAATGAACTGGCAGGAGATGTTGCAGCGCAACAACGTGCCGTCCTTGCGGCGGCAACCCATCTCGACGTTGCTCGCGTGCCCGGTCCGCAGCAGCCGCTCGAGCATCGCCGACCGGCTTTCGGGGTCCGCGAACAGGCCGAGCTCCAGGGTCGTGCGGCCCAGAAGCTCCTCGCGGGAGTAGCCCGAGAGGGAGACGAAGGCCTCGTTGACATCCACGAGAGCCCCGCTTTCCGGCTCCGACAGGGATATGGCGTCGGGCGAGAGCTTGAACAGGCGGGAAAACTTCTCTTCGGACTGGCGGAGCATCTCCTCGGTGCGTTTGCGGTCGGTGATGTCGCGGAAGATGCCTTCGACCCCGAGCACGTTCCCGGCCTCGTCGTGGTAGAAATTGCTTGAGGTGGCGACCAGCACGGGGGTGCCGTCCCCCCTCTTCAGGTGCACCTCGAAATCCGTCACCCGGCCGCGCGACCGCATCAGCTCCAGAAACTGCTCGCGACGATGGGACTCGAACCAGAACTCCTCGTTGGGCCTGCCGAGCATATCTTCGACGCTGCCGTACCCCAGCAGACGCGCGCCCGAAGGGCTGACCATGCACAGGCGCCCGGCCGCGTCGGTGCGGTAGAAAACGTCCTGGATGTTGTCGACGACCGAACGGTAGAGCTTCTCGCTGCGGCGGAGTGCCTCCTCGGTCTGCTTGCGTTCAGTGATGTCGACGATCAGCGAGAGCATGACGTCCCGGCCCTGCAGGCTGACGGTTTCGGCCGACCACAGCGCGAAGCGCGTCTCGCCCGAGCGGGTCAGAAATTCGATGGGGAAGTCCTTGAAAAACCCTTTTTCGCGCAGTACGGCTATGGCCCGGTCCCGCTCACCGGGGTCGGCCCAGATACCGACCTCACGGGACGTGCGGCCGAGCTGCTCCTCGCGCGGGTAGCCGAGCATCTCCACCCAGCGTTCGTTGACGTCGAGAAACGTTCCGGTGGCGATGTCCGAGAGGATCAGAGGCGCGGGGTTGGCGTTGAAGGACTTGGCGAAGCGCTCCTCGCTCTGACGCAGCAGCTCTTCCGAAGCCTTGCGTTCCGTGATGTCCCGGCCCACGCCGATGATCTCGACGATGTTTCCGGCGGGGCCAAGGATCGCGGAATCGTTCCAGGCGAACCACCGCCAGCCTGCGGCGGTCATGGCCCGCTGCTCCATGTAGGCCAGGTGCGGAGGGATGAGGAGGTTTTTCATGGCTTCCCGGGTCGCGGGAAGGTCTTCCTCGTGGACCAGGGGCATGAAGGCCGTGCCGAGGAGTTCGGACTCGGCTTTGCCGAAGGTGCGGCAATAGGACGGACTCACGTACAGAAAGCGCCCCTGCGCATCGACCTTCACCACGAGATCGGTCTGATGCTCCACGAGAACGCGGAATTTCTTCTCACGGTCCCGCGCGTCGCGCAGGGAGCTCCGCAGGGAAGCCGTCTCGGCGTCCAGGCGCCCACGCCGGGCCGCATTCGAGACTGCTGCGGCCGGGATCGACAACCGTCTTCCACGAAGTGATGCGCGTCCTGCGGTCGATCGTGCTGCGGACATTTCGGAGAGGCCTCCCTTCCCGGTTGGATATGCGGACGGCGTTCAGGCACAGCGCCCGGCCTCATGACCAGCGCGCAGTGGCGCAGGCTCCGCGACACGAAGCCTGCGCACCCGGACACGCTAGGGTATCAGCGAATCGCTGATCTCCTTGAAGAGGTCGGCCAAACAGACCACGCCGATGATGCGCCCGCCCTCCTCCACCACGGCCCGGCCGCGGCGGTAGTCGAGGAAGACCTCGAGCACCCTGGCCAGGGGATCGTTGGGCTTGAGCATGGGGATATCGTGCTGCAGGCAGTCGGTGATGCGAACCTGGGCGCAGCTGCGGCAGGCGATGGAGAAGGCCCGGTCCCAGTCCACCTCGTTGCCGTCCAGGACCGAGCCCTTGAGCAGGCACGGCCCGATGCCCTGGATCAGATTCCACATGGACAGGATGCCCAGAAATTTCTCGCTCTTGGAAAAAACCAGCACGAAACTGCCGTCGGGCTGCCTGCCGCGGATGTCCCGCAAGGCGCCGATGGCTTCGGACAGACTCGCGTCCTCGCGCACGACGGCGAAATCCGACCGCATGATGTCCCAGACCCTTTTGCGAACCAGCATGATGAACTCCCGTGTTGAGTATGTCGAAAAACAGGGTCCGCCCCTGTGGTGTCCTCAGTCGAAATCGGCCAGCAGCGCCCCGATGTGCAGCTCGTCGGTCAGGGACTGGTTCTGGTAGAGGTTCCTGATCCGCCATGAAGCCTGCTGCAGATGCGCGTTGGTTATGCCGTTGGACAGCGCGGTGTAGGCTTCGAGAAAAGCCGCGAGGTGGTCGCAGATCTTGAGCATGCGCCCGTCCTTGGGGCAGAAGCGGTCCTCGTTGTATTGTCCCTGGAGCTGCTCCCAGCCGACGACGCGCGCCGCGCCGTCCTGCAGGATGGTGGCCTCGAACTCGGAGCCTACCTCGATGCCCAGGAAATACGAGAGCCGCTCCACGAGGTCGGTATACACCGAGCGGTCCAGGATGGAAAAGAGGCGCTGCTCGATTTCCTTGCCTTCGTATTCGCGGATCAGGTCGCCGATGCCCTGCACGGAACTCTTGACCGGCGAGATGATGTCGCGGGTCAGGAGTTCGGGGATGTCGTGAAAAAGGCCAGCGAAGAAATTGTTGTGCCGCCGCACGGGACAGGCGCCCACGGCGATGCTGAAAAAATAGGCCAGGCAGGCCACGATGAACATGTGCCCCAGGACCGACGTCTCGGGGATGCGCGGCGTCTGGGACCAGCGCTTCTGGAAGCGCAGGCGGCCGCACATGAAGGCGAACTTGCCGAGCCTGGTCCCGGGGCCTTCCAGGAGCTGGCGCACACCGGCCAGATCGAGGTGGGCTTCAAGGCCCTGGCGGAAGTTCTCCTCGATCTCGTCCATCTCCTCGTCCCACTGGTTCAGGTCGCGGATGAGGTGGAACTCCCAGCGGCTGGCGAAGAGATGGGCCGCGTCGAGGATGCGCGAGGCCAGGCTCTCGTCGCGCCGCACCTGGCGCTCGAAATGAGTGCGCATGGCGTCCCAGAAATCCTTGCCCAGGGGCTGGACCCTGGGCTGGAGTTCGTTCAGGACCCAGGCCGTGAGCTTTTCGTAATGGGCGGGGTTGGCCTTGATCTGGTAGAAGATGGGCGGCTTGATGTCGGTGATGACCAGCCGGTAGAGGTAGTCGAAGATGCCGCCGCGGACGATGTCCTCGCCCAGGGCCGACTTCTCCTCGGGCGACATGCCCTGGGAGTTGAGCTCGAACAGGAGCCAGGCCGCGATCATCTTGTGGGCCTGCTTGTCCACCTCCACAAGCTCCATGGGACGCATCTTGTCGTTCCAGCGCTTCATGAAGCTTCCGGAAAAAACGAGCTGAAGCAGGCCCTTGCGTATGCTGGCCACCATCGACCTCCAGGTGTTGCCGGGACCGTCCCGGCGGGTGAAAAATTTTCTTCGAATTCCTGCGAAAAATGCTTTACAAGCGGGCCCAGGACAGATAGCTGATTCGTTCCTTATCCCACAAGCATTGTTTCGTTACGTTGTAGCGGTTAGAGGGGTAAAGCACAACCATTTGTGCACGTTACCACCGATTTCAAGGTTGAAAGCACCCGCAACGACACGGGTTTTACCGGCAGGAGCCACAGAAATGAAGACCTACAGCCCCAAAGCAAGCGAACTGACCCACAAATGGTACCTTGTCGACGCCAAGGACAAGGTCCTGGGCCGTCTTGCGACGGAAATAGCCACCCGCCTCCGCGGAAAGCACAAGGCCGAGTTCGCCCCGCACATGGATAACGGCGATTTCATCATCGTCATCAACGCGGACAAGATCAAAGTGACCGGGCAGAAGCCCACCCAGAAGGTGTACTACCGTCACACCGGCTACGTGGGCGGTCTCAAGGAGACCACCCTGGAAGAAATGATGGGCAAGAGCCCCGAAACGGTCATCCACAAGGCGGTCCGCGGCATGCTCCCCAAGAGCGCCCTGGGCTACCAGCTGATCAAGAAACTGAAAGTGTACTCCGGCACGGAACACCCCCACCAGGCCCAGCAGCCTGAAGTGCTGGACATCTAAGCAGGGATGGAGAGGATTATGAGCCAAGATTTCTTCTACGGTACCGGCAAAAGAAAGACTTCCGTTTCCCGGACCAGATTGTACAAGGGCACCGGAACCATCACCGTCAACGGACGCGAGTTGGCCGACTACTTCCCCCGCGCCACGCTGCAGATGATCATCCGTCAGCCCCTCAAGCTGACCAAGACCATTGAAAAGTTCAACATCGCCTGCCGCGTCACCGGCGGCGGACTTTCCGGACAGGCCCAGGCCGTGCGCCATGGCATCAGCCGCGCCCTGCTGGAGTTCGATCCGGAAATGCGCGGCGTCCTGAAGCGCGCCGGCTTCCTGACCCGCGACTCCCGCGTCAAGGAAAGAAAGAAGTACGGTCAGCGCGCAGCCCGCGCCAGGTTCCAGTACTCCAAGCGTTAATCGCCTCTTGTTTTCGAACATTCCGGGGCAGAGGTGCATACGCACCTCTGCCTTCTTTTTTTCAAGGAGCGCCGCATGAGCAGCAAAAAGATACAACCCGTCCTGGTGTTTGCGGATGCGGACGGCAGCGTGTACGACCACCCGGAACTGCTCATGCTCGTGCGCAGGGGACGAGAGCTGGCCCTGCCGCGCCCGGACGAGCTCATCCCCCTGCCCGAGGGCAGCGACCTCTACCTCCTCCCCGGGCGAAGCGCCCTGGGCCTGGACCCAGCCACGGGCAAAGCCGAAGCCCTGGAAGAACGGGCCGTGGCAGCCTTCGTCTGCCCGTCCTACACCCTCTCGGCCACGGCCGCCTATCTCAAGTCCGAGGGCGCGCCGAACCTGCCCCTTTTCGCCTACGGCGCGGTGGGTTTTGCCCGCGACCGCTTCTGGGTCGCGGCCACCCAGGTCGACAAGGACCGGAGGCAGGTCTTCACGGGCGTGGCCCCCGAGAGAATTTCCAAGGGCGCCGAGGACCTGCTCCGGCGCTATCCGAAAAACCGCCTCATCCAGCACCTGGCCCGCTGCGCCCTGACCTTCTGCTGCCCTGCAGCCAAGAACCTGGCCCTGGGGCGCTACGAGGGGCCCCTGCCCACGGCCAGAGCCTGCAACGCGCGCTGTTACGGCTGCATCTCGCACCAGCCGGCGGGCTCCGATTTCCCCTCGCCCCAGAACCGCATCGACTTCACGCCCACCCCCGAGGAGATCGCGGAAGTCATGCTCCTGCACGCACGGCGGGCCAAGAACCCGGTCCTGTCCTTCGGTCAGGGCTGCGAGGGCGAGCCCCTGACCGAGGCGGCCCTCATCGCCGAGGCCATCGGCCGCTTCCGCGCCCAGAACGGACAGGGCACGGTCAACGTGAACACCAACGCGAGCCTGCCCGAAGCCATCCCCGGTCTGGCCAAGGCCGGCCTCGACTCCATCCGCGTCAGCCTCAACAGCGCGCGGGAGGCTGTCTACAACAGCTACTACCGGCCCCACGGCTACGCCTTCGGCGACGTGAAGCGCACCATCACCACGGCTAAGGAGCACGGACTGTTCGTGTCCCTGAACTATCTGTTCTTCCCCGGCGTGAACGATACCGAGAGCGAACTGGAGGCCCTGACCGGCCTCGTCTCGTCCACGAGACCGGACTATGTCCAGATGCGCAACCTGAGCCTCGACCCGGACCTCTACCTGGGCTGCGTGGGCGACCCGACGGAACCGTGCATGGGCCTGGCCAATTTCATGAAGCGACTCAAGAAAGCCTGCCCCTGGATCAACTACGGGTACTTCAACCCCTTCCTGCGTGACGGCGAACCCGTGCTCTGGACGTAAGCCATGAACGACCGGACCCTGGGCTTTCTCAGCATGCTGGCCTCGACCCTGTTCTTCTCGGCCACCTCGACGCTCATCCGCCTGGCACCGGGCATCGACCCATTCAAGACGTCGCTCTTCCGCTTCGCCATCGGCCTGACACTGCTCGGCACGGCGGCCATGGGCCGGCGCATCCGCCTCGACTTCCACAACCCGGCCCTGCTTTTCGCCCGCGGTCTGACCGGCGGGGTCTCCGTGTTTCTCTTTTTCTGGTCCATCAACGCCATCGGCCTGGGCAAGGGAACGCTCCTGAGCTACACCTACCCGGTCTTCGCGGCCATCTGGGGCGTCCTGCTGCTCGGCGAGCGGGTTTCGCCGCGCACCTGGGGGCTGATCCTGCTGTCCTTTTTCGGCGTCGCGCTGACCTCCGCGGGTCGCGGGGAAGACCTGCTGACCGCCATCGGCCTGAACGAACTCCTGGCCCTGGCCGGAGGCATGCTCTCGGGCCTGGCCATCGTCATCGTGCGCAAGCTGCGGGCCACGGAATCGTCCTACGCCATCTTCTTCTCACAGTGCGTGGTCGGTTTCTGGCTCATGCTCATCCCGGCCAATGTCCTCCCGTCGAAAATTGGCATCGGGGGCGGCTTCATCCTGCTGGGCATCGGCGTCACCGCGGCCATCGGGCAGCTGCTCATGACCTATTCCTTCAAGGCCCTCTCGGCGTCCCAAGGATCCATCATCGCCCTGGTCACCCCGGTGGCGAACATCGCCATCGGCTTGGCCGTGTTCGGGGAGACCGTCACGCCCGTCAGCGCCGCGGGCATGGCGCTCGTCCTGGTGGCCAGCCTGCTGATTGGCCTGGAAAAAGAGGAAAAAAAGAGGCCGCAGGGTTCTGCGGCCTTGGCAAGCGCTTGAAAGAGAGGCCGGAAAAGGCCTTTATTCGCAGTTGTCGGAGGCGGGAGACGGAAAGTCGATGCGGACCTGCTCCTCGCCCTCGGCGCGTTCGACGATCTCGCCGATGACCCAGGCGTCCTGCTTCAGGGCGCCCAAACGGTGCACCACATCCACGACCACGTCCTTCTTCACGACCATGATGTAGCCGATACCGGTGTTGAAGATCTGCAGCATCTCCTCCCAGGAGAGACCTCCCTCGGAGCGCAGCCAGTCGAAGACCGGAGGGATCTTCCAGGAGCCGAAGCGGATCTGCGCAGTGACGCCCTTGGGCAGGACGCGCACGATGTTGTCGTAGAACCCGCCGCCGGTGACATGGACCATGCCGTGGATTTCCCAGTCTCGCATGACGTTGCGGACGGCCTCCACGTAGATGCGCGTGGGAGTCAGCAGCACCTCGGCCACGGTCCTGTCCGTGCCGGGAAAGATATCGTCGGGTGCGAGGCCGGACTGGGCGTAGAGCTTGCGGACCAGGGAATAGCCGTTGGAATGGACGCCCGACGAACCGAGGCCGATGATGAGGTCGCCCACGCCGATGCTCGATCCGTCCACTACCTTGTCGTTGTCGACCATGCCCACGCAGAAGCCCGAGAGATCGTACTCGCCCTCGGCGTAGAAATCCGGCATCTCGGCCGTCTCGCCGCCGATGAGGGCGCACTGGGCCTCCTTGCAGCCCTCGACGATGCCCTTGATGACGGCCTCGGCCTTGTCGATGTCGAGCTTGCCCGTGGCGAAATAGTCGAGGAAAAAGAGGGGCCTGGCGCCCTGGACGATGATGTCGTTGACGCTCATGGCCACCAGGTCGATACCCACGGTGTCGTGCAGGTCGAAAAGAAAGGCGAGCTTGAGCTTCGTGCCGACGCCGTCGGTGGACGCCACCAGCACGGGGTCGTTGAACATGGACATGGACGGCTTGAAAAGGCCTCCGAACCCGCCGATATCGTTGACAACGCCCTTGGTGTAGGTCGATGCGACAAGGGACTTGATGCGGGACACGAAGGTGTTCCCCGCCTGGATATCAACCCCTGCATCCTTATAGGCCTTGTCTCGCTGGGACATGTACATCTCCTTGTTTCTTCGCCTTCGACGAGCTATGCGTATTGAAAATCAATTTCACCGGAGGCCACGTTGCATAAACTCGTGACTGGTCCAAGTAAAGCAAAAACCAGGGCCTTGGCAAGGCTGGTCATGGCCCTGGTCTGCTGCGCCGCGTGGGCCGCAGGGGCTGCATGGGCCTCGGACATCGTCATCCGTTCCGGCGAAGGCGAGGACACGGTCATGCAGGTCGGGCCAGGGGTCGGCAGCGACGGAGACGACGGGAACATGCGCATCGAATCAGACCCCGACAACGGCACCCTGATGCAGGTCACGCCGCAGCCCAGGGACAACGACGCGCAACAGTACCAGGGGCCGATCATCATCGCCCCGGAAATCCATACGAGGGGAAGGAAATGACAACACCTGCGCTGCTTTGGCGGCCGCTCAAGGACGACACGGTGCAATGCCGGCTGTGCTCCCACTTCTGCCGCATCGAGGCGGGAGAAACCGGAAAGTGCGGAGTGCGCAGGAACGACGACGGACAACTCGTCTCCCTGTCCTACGACAAAATCGCGGCCCTGAACCTGGACCCGGTGGAGAAAAAGCCGCTCTTCCACTTCCTGCCGGGCAGCACGACCCTGTCCCTGGGCACGCCGGGCTGCAATCTGGACTGCGCCTTCTGCCAGAACTGGACCCTTTCCCAGCCGCCCCGCCAGGGTATTCCCATCGAGGGCCGGGCCGTCTCGCCCCGGGAAATCGTGCGCATGGCGCACTCGTCCGGAGCGGCGTCCATCGCCTACACCTACTCCGAACCGACCATCTTCTTCGAGCTCATGCTCGAAACCGCGACCCTGGCCCGCCGTGAAGGCCTGGCCAACATCATGGTCAGCAACGGCTTCCAGAGCCCCGAGTGCATCGACGCCCTGGACGGGTTCATCCAGGCCGCCAACATCGACCTCAAGTCCTTCCGCGACGAGTTCTACCGCGACGTCTGCGGCGCCCGCCTGAAGCCTGTGCTCGAAAATCTCGCGCACATACGTCGGCTGGGCTGGCACCTGGAGGTCACGACCCTGGTCATCCCCGATGAAAACGACTCCGATGGGGAGCTGAGGGACATCGCCCGCTTCCTGCGCACGGAGCTGGGCGCGGACGTTCCCTGGCACGTCTCGCGCTTCCACCCCTGCCACCGCATGATGAACCACCGGCCCACGCCCCTGGACACCCTGAAGCGGGCCTGGGACATCGGCCGGGCCGAAGGGCTGCACCACATTTTCGTCGGGAACGTCCCTGGGTCGGGACTGGAGAACACGGTCTGCCCGGGCTGCGGCAAGACCGTGGTCGAGCGGTCCGGGTTCACCGTGTTGCGCAACAGGCTGCGCCTGGGAGCCTGCCCGGACTGCGGGCAGGAGGTCATCAGGAAGGAGTGGGCCGGGATACGGGAGCAGGGGCGCTAGAACTCGATTCCCCGCCGCGCCTTGCCGCCCTGGGCGTAGATGTGCTTGACCTCGGTCACGCTGGAGACGATGTCGGCCAGCTCCGCGACCCAGTCGGGCGCGCCCCGGCCGGAGAGAACCAGGTGGCAGTCCAGCTCGCGGCAGCGTTCGATGAGGCCGCGCACCTCGCCTTCGAGCAGCAGCCCGTGGTTCAGGGCGTAGAGGGTCTCGTCCAGGATGAGCATGTCCACGCCCCGGTCGAGCATTTCCCCGGCCCAGGCCAGCAGGGCCTCGGCCTTTTGGCGGTGCGTGGGAAACTCCGCGTCGCGGAAAAACCCGGCGCCAGAGGCCAGGAAGCGCTCACCCAGCAGGTCCGCGAGCATCTTCTGCTCCCCGGCCTGGCCGTCCTTCTTCATGAACTGTCCAAAGGCCACCCTCAACCCCTGCCCCAGAGCCCGCACGGCCTGCCCCACGCAGGCCGTGGTCTTGCCCTTGCCGTTGCCCGTGTAGACGATCAGCACGCGTCCGCCTCGGGCGCCGTCCGCCCGGTCAGCCGGGCCACGCTGGCGCGGACCTGCTCCAGGATCTCCTCCTCGCCCTCGACCCTGCCCCCGAGCATGAGTACCCGGCCGTTGCAGATGGTCGTATCCACGCAGGCGCTGCCCGCGCCGTAGATCAGGTTTGAGACGAGGTTGTGGCCCGGGACCATACGCAGATGGTTCAGGTCCACGAGGATGCAGTCCGCGAGCATGCCCGTGGCGATGCGCCCGGCGTCGAGGCCGTACATGCGCGCGCCGTTCACCGTGGCCGCGTCGAGGGTCTCCTGGGCCGGAAAGACCGTCGGGTCCATGGCCGTGACCTTGGCCAGCAGGGACGCCACCTTGGCCTCCTCGACCATGTCCAGGTTGTTGTTGGAGGAGCAGCCGTCGGTGCCCAGGGCCACGCCCACGCCGTGGGCGCGCATGGCGGCGTAGTCGAACCGGCCCGAGGCGAGCTTCATGTTCGAGACGGGACAATGCACGACCTGCACGCCGTTTTCGGCCAGCAGCGCCATCTCCCGGTCATCGACCCAGATGGCGTGGGCCAGGCTCAGGTTGGGGGCCAGCAGGCCCAGGTCGTGCAGGTACTCCACAGGGCGCTTGCCGAAGCGCCCCAGGCAGTCCTCCACCTCCTTCCTCGTTTCGGAAAGGTGGGTGTGGATAAGCAGGCCGTGCTCCAGGGCGTAATCCCTGAGCCAGCGCAGGGAATCGGAGGACACGGTATAAATTGCGTGGGGGCCGAGGATGAAACGGATGCGGTCGGAGCAGGACGAGCTGGCCTCGTGCAGGTCCATGACCTGCCGTTTCATGGCCTCGGCCCGGCCCTGGTCCTCGAAATCGAAGAAGGCCGCGGACAGGGCCGCGCGCATGCCCATCTCCTCCACCGCCCGGGCCGTGCCTTTCCAGTGCCAGTACATGTCGGCGAAAAAGGTCGTGCCGGACTTGATCATCTCCAGGCAGGCAAGCTTGGCCCCCCAGTAGATGTCGTCCTCGGTCAGCCTGGCCTCGAAGGGCCAGATGTGTTCGGACAGCCAGGTGTGCAGCTCCATGTCGTCGGCGTAGCCGCGGAGCAGGGTCATGGCCGCGTGTGTGTGGGCGTTGTGAAAGGACGGCAGGATCGCCTTGCCCGAGCCGTCGATGACCACGTCGGCCATCGCGTCGACATCCGTGCCGATGGAGTCGAAACGGCTCCCCTTGATGAGCACGTCCACCACCTCGCCTTTCAGGCGCACCTTCCTGATCAGTATGCTCACGGGCACCTCCGATGTTTGGAGGTACCTGATAACGGCATCGCCGTGACGTTGTCCATAGAAAGGCCTCGGTACCCGCCGCACGGGAGGAGTTGACACTTTTATGGGCGGGGCTATTCTCTTTTGCCTCCGGCTCGTCTATGTTATTGTCATACAACGTTCACACAAGGGGCTCCGATGAAATCGACCGACACCTCCGCTTCCTCCGGCAAAGGCGCACTCTCCACGCTGCGGGGCAAGATCGCCGCGGCCGTCACGGGTCTTGTCGCCCTCAACGCCCTGGGAGTGGGCTGGGCGCTGCTGACGGCCTGGGATTCCCTCCCCGCCGCCACGCGCATCGTCCTCGTCGTCCTGCTGATCCTGGCCGCCGCGGCCGGCGCCTTCGCCATGAAGGCGCTACAGCGCGAGGCAGCCAAGGGCGTGGCCGAGATCGGCGCCGTGTTCCAGAACCTCCAGGGGCAGGAGGCCGACCTGTCCTGCACCATGCAAGACGTGGACAACCCGGACCTGCAGCACATCTCCACCTGCTACAACGCCTTCCTCGGCAGCGTGCGGGAACTGGTCGAACGCATCAGGAAGATGGGCATCGACATCGCCCTTGACAGCACGCGCATGGCCAAGTCCGTGTTCGACACCCGCAGCAAGACGTCCCGCCAGGGCACCATCGCCGAAGAAGTGGCCATGGCCAGCAACGAGGCCAATACGGCCATCGCCGAAATTGCCCAGAACACGCAGTACGTGGCCGAAAAGACCACCAGCAACCTGAACACGGCCCACAGCTCCCACGCCGAACTGCAGGACGTCACGGACAAGATCCACAGGATCAACGACATCGTCGAATCCTTCCGCAACACCGTCGACGACCTGGGCAAGAGTTCGGCCAACATCCTGAGCATCGTGACCATCATCAACGGCATCTCGGAGCAGACCAACCTCCTGTCCCTGAACGCGACCATCGAGGCGGCCCGGGCCGGCGAGCACGGCAAGGGCTTCGCCGTGGTGGCCGAGGAGGTGCGCGAACTATCGAGACGCATCAAGCCGGCCACGGAGGAGATTTCCAACAACATCTCGGCCATGATCAAGATCGTCGAGCGCACGCAGACCGAGACGACCCAGATCCTGGACTACGCACGCGACACGGACAGCGTGGTCACGGCGGCCACGGAAAACTTCCAGCGCATGATCGGGGATTTCGAGACGGCCAACGACCAGCTCATCAAGATCGCCGCCGCCATCGAGGAACTCTCGACCAACAACAGCGACGTCGTGCAGAAGGTCAACAACATCAACGCCCTGAGCCAGGAGATCGCCGCGGACATGAACGTCTCGGCCACGTCCGTGGACACCCTGAACGGAGTCACGGAACAGATGCTCGAGCTCGTGGCCCGCTTCAAGACCGGCGAGGGGAAATTCGACGCCGTCATCGCCACGGCCAGACAGGTCCGTGACAACTACCAGGCCCGCATCCAGGCCATGAAAGACCACGGCGTCAATGTCTTCGACACCCAGTACCGGTCCGTGCCGAACACCACCCCCCAGAAGTTCGTGACAGCCTTCAGCGAGGCGTTCATCAAGGAAATGCAGGCGGTGGTGGACGAGAACGTCAAGAAAATCCCGGGCACGATCTACTGCCTGGCCATCGACCGCAAGGGCTACCTGCCCGTGCATCACGGCGCCGTGTCCCAGCCCATGACCGGCGACCCGGCCCGCGACCTGCTCTACAGCCGGCACCAGCGCATCTACCAGAACAACCGCACCGAGCAGCGCCGCTGCTCGCATACCGAACCCCTGCTCCTGCAGACCTACATGCGCGACACCGGCGAGATTTTGAACGACCTCTCCATGCCCATCTACGTGGACGGCAAGCACTGGGGAGCCTTCATCATGGGCTTCGACCCCCGCAAGATGTTCGCCGACGGCGCCTGATCCCGTCCCCGCGCGGAAGGCCGGCCCCGCCGGCCTTCCTCATCCCTCCCGGATCTCCCCTCCCAGCCCCCGGTCCACGGTCACCAGAAAGTCCTGCACATTGGTCAACACCCCCCGTGCGCCCAGGGATCCCCGGTTGGCCAGCTTGGTGGTCACGAAGTCCGACATGTCCACGCAGTAGAAATACACAGGCCGCACGCGCCCTCCACACACGGTGTAGGACGGGGTCAGATTGCCCGTTGCGATGGAGTGCAGCTGCGTAGCCAGAGCGATGACCGTGGTGGCCTCGGCGGTCACGGCGCGCATGCGGGCCTGTGCCTCGTAGGCGCCGGCGATGGTCTCCGGCAGGGGGCCGTCGTCGCGGATGGAGCCGGCCAGGACGTAGGGCACGCCCTTGGCGTGGAGGGCGTGCATGACGCCGTCGGTGACGCGCCCGGAGGCGATGGCCCCCTCGATGGAGCCCATGCCCCGCACGGCGTTGATGACGTCGAGATGGTTGTAATGCCCCAGGGAGAGACTACGGCGGGAATAGATGTCCTGTCCCAGGGCCGAACCGAACATGCTCCCTTCGAGATCGTGCACGGCCAGGGCGTTTCCCGCCAGAACGGCATGCACGAAGCCGCGACGGATGAGACCGACCATGGCCTTTCGGGCGTCATGAGCGGGACCACGGCCGGACCGAGAACCCAGACGATGCGGCCGTGGTCCCGCTCATGACGCAGGAGGGCGTAAAGCTCGTCGTAGTCCACGGAAAACGCGGTTTCGCGGCTGACGCTGCGGCGGAAGGCAAACTTTTCGGCGGCCTCCCCCTGCGCCTCGAACCCAGCGGCGTGCACGAGGATGCCGTCCTCCCCGTTCTCCCCACGGCCCACGGCCACTAAGTCGCCCCGACGCAGGTTGCGGAACTCGCGCACGGCCACGTAGTCCCCCTCGCGCACGACGACGCAGTCCATGCGCGAGTGCGCCGGCAGGACCCAGTTTCCGGGCGAAAGATGTATGTACTCCGGGAAGATGGATGTGGAGTGATAGTTTGCCGGCGCCACGCCGTTGGCCGGGGCCGGCTCGAAGCGGGCCACGGGGGCGTCCCGGAGCTCCGGGGCCGAAAAGTCGGGTTCGCGGTATGCGGGCAGGGCGAAGTCCATGGGCACCTCCTGTGGGACACCCATAGCAGACTTCGAACCCTTACGGCAACGCGCCCCCCGCGGCGCAAAGCTTCAGGAAGAATGCGTGCATCCTCGGGTCCCGCGTCAACTCGGGATGGAACGCGGTGGCCAGCAGACGTCCCTGCACGAGGGCCACGGGCAAGCCGTCGAGGCGGGCCAGGACCTCCACGTCCGGCCCCGCCTCCACCACGTGCGGCGCGCGGATGAAGACGCCGGGGAAAGGTGCGCCGCCGAGGCGGCCCGGTTGCACGTCCGCCACGAAGCTCTCTCCCTGCCGGCCATAGGCGTTGCGGGCCACGGCCATGTCCATGAGACCGGCGAAGGGCTCCTCGCCCTCCACCCTGCGGGCCATCAGGATGAGCCCGGCGCATACGCCCCATACCGGACGGGACGCACCGAACTCCCGCAGGACCGCATCGAGCCCGCCCCACGCGGCCAGACGGCGCATGCTCGTACTTTCCCCCCCGGGCAGGATGAGACCATCCAGGCCGTCGAGCCCGCCGGGCGTGCGCACCAGTTCGGCCCGCACGCCCAGGGACGAAAGCATTTCCCGGTGCTCGGCAAAGGCCCCTTGCAGGGCCATAACCCCGATGCGCATCACCAGCCCCGGCCCGCGAAGCTGCGTTCGGCGTCGAGGCTGCGCGCGGCGACGCCGGACATGGCCCCGCCCAGATTCTCGCTGATGCGCGCCAAGGTCTGCGGGTCGTCGTAATGGGTCACGGCCTCGACAATGGCCTTGGCGCGCCGGGCCGGGTCCGCGCTCTTGAAGATGCCCGACCCCACGAACACCCCGTCCATGCCGAGTTGCATCATCAGGGCCGCGTCTGCCGGGGTGGCGATGCCGCCGGCCGCGAAATTGACCACGGGCAGCCGCCCGAGTTCCCTGACCTGCCGGACCAGTTCCAGAGGCGCGCCTATCTCACGGGCAAAGGAGACAAGTTCCTCCGCGGACATGTGCTGCGCCCGCCGGATGCCTTCGCGCACGGCGCGCGCATGGCGCACGGCCTCGACCACGTCGCCCGTGCCGGCCTCGCCCTTGGTGCGGATCATGGCCGCACCCTCGGCGATGCGGCGCAGGGCCTCGCCCAGGTCGCGGCAACCACAGACGAAGGGCGTCCTGAATGCCTTCTTGTCGATGTGAAAGGCTTCGTCGGCCGGGGTCAGGACCTCGCTCTCGTCGATGAAGTCCACGCCCACGGCCTCGAGGATGCGGGCCTCCATGAAATGGCCGATGCGGCACTTGGCCATGACCGGTATGGACACGGCCTCCATGATGCCGCGTATCATGCCCGGGTCCGACATGCGGGCCACCCCTCCGTCGGCGCGGATATCCGCCGGAACACGTTCCAGGGCCATGACCGCGCAGGCCCCGGCCTCCTCGGCGATGCGCGCCTGCTGCGGGTCGACCACGTCCATGATGACCCCACCCTTGAACATGCGGGCCAGACCTGTGTTGAGCAATTCCTGTGTTTCCTGGTTCATGTCGTCCTCCCTGTGGATTGGACCGTCCTTGAACCAGCGGAGGCGGGAAAAGACAATAGCGGATTAATGCGGACGGAATATGGATAAAAAATCCCTATCAGGATGCGTCCAGGGACAACAGGAAGGCACGGAGGTTCGCCCGGCGCGTATCCAGGCCGAGCTTGCGGCGGATGCCATGACGGTGGGTGTCGACGGTGGAGGTGCCGACCCCCAGGCGGGCGGCGATTTCCTTGGTGGACAGTCCTTCACGGATAAGGTCGGCCACGCGCAGCTCGGCCGGGGTCAGATCCTGGCAGGCCGAGGACAGCCGATGACGGAAGGGGTCCGTCAGCTCCTGCAGGCCGTGCCTGATCTCGGCCGCCAGAGGCCCTGCTTCCCCGCGGCAGGCCGCCTCCAGCCGCTCCAGTGCAGGCAGGATGCGGCGACGGACATTGGCCAGCACGGCCTGCTCCAGCTCCTGGCGGTCCTCCTCGCGCTTGCGCAGCAGGACCTCCAGGGCGACATTCATGCCGCTCAGTTCGGCCGTACGCTCGCGCACCCGCTCTTCCAGTTCCTCGCTGTGGCGGGCCAGCAGCGCTTCCTCGTTCTTTCGCGCGGTGATCTCGGCCAGGGTGCCGACATAGCCGAGCAGTTCCCCACCCGGCCCGTGGACGGGCCGGGTCTGCTCCTCCACCCACCCCGCGCGCCCGCTGGGGCAGGCGTAGCGGTACTCGGCCCGGAAGAGCGCCGTGCCCTCGGACACCGCCCGCGCCCGTTCCCGCAGCAGCCCCGGCAGGTCGTCGATGTGCACGGTCTTGGCCCAGCCGTCGCCCAGGGCTTCGGCCTCGGAAAGCTCCATCATCTCGCAGAAGGTCGTGTTGACGAACACGCACTTGTCCTGCGCGTCGTCGAAAAAGATGCCCAGCGGCGAGCCGTCGACCAGGACGCGCATCCTCGCGCGCAGGCTGGCCAGTTCGACTTCGAGCGCCTGCAGACGGGCCTCAGGAGTCCGCATCGCCGTCCCTCTCCCTCGCCGCAGCCCTATCCCCGCACAGGCCGGCCCGGTCCAGAACCGCCAGCAGCTCTGCCTGACTGACAGGTTTGGCGATGTAGTCGTCCATGCCCGCGGCCAGGAACTTCTCCCGGTCGCCGCTCATGGCGTAGGCCGTCATGGCCACGACGGGGATGCGGGATTTCGCGCCCAGGGAAGCATCGCGCCTGATGACGCCCGTGGCCTTCACGCCGTCCATGACGGGAAGCTGCACGTCCATGAGCACGAGGTCGAAGTCCTCCCGGCGCAGGGTTTCCACGGCCTCGGCCCCGTCCCCGGCCCGAGTGACCAGATGGCCGGCCTTTTCGAGCACCCGCCCGGCCGCGAACATGCTCACCGGGTCGTCCTCCACCAGCAGGATGCGCAGGCCCTGCGACGGCTGCGCACAGGGCGGAACCGTCTCGCGGACATCCCGGGCGTCCTCGCCCCGGCCCAGGGGCAGGGAAAAGCACATGGTCGTGCCCATGGGCGAACTGTCCACGCACAGGCAGCCACCCATGAGGTCCATCAGGCGCCGGACGATGGCCAGGCCGAGACCCGCCCCCTGGTGGTGGCGGACGAAGGACTCCTCGCCCTGCACGAAGGGCTTGAAGATATCGTCCACACGCGCGTCGGGGATGCCCGGCCCCGAATCGGCGACGCAAAAGAGCACCCGGGACCCTTGCCCGCAGGGCAAAAGACCCGCCTCGATCCGCACGAAACCGCCGGCCGTGAATTTGACGGCGTTGCCGACCAGATTGAACAGGACCTGGCGCAGCCGCGATTCGTCGCCCACCAGCCGGGAAGGCACGTCGGCAGCCATGCTGAAGCTCAGTTCGATGCCCTTTTCCCGTGCGGACAGGGCGAAAAGGCCCATGACGGCGTCCCGCAACTCGGCCATTTCGAAAGGCCTGCTGGCCAGCGTGAGCTTGCCGGACTCGATCCTGGAAAGGTCCAGCAGATCCGTCAGGAGTCCGGTGAGACGGCCGGCCGCGGCGGCCGCCATGCGCACCAGGCGGACGTGCTCGTCCGAGAGGCTCATAGACTCGAGCAACTGCAAAATGCCGAGGATGCCGTTCAACGGGGTGCGGATCTCGTGGCTCATGTTGGCCAGGAACCCGGACTTGGCCACATTGGCCGCTTCGGCGGCCTCCTTGGCCTTGCGCAGCTCGGACTCCTGGCGCTTGCGGGCCGTGATGTCCGAGAAGATGCAGGCGAACTGCATGGACGCGGGGCGGAAGGCCGAAACCTCGAAAAACTTGTCAATGGCCCTGGAATATTCCTCGAAGAAGAGCGGTTCGCCAGTCAGGGCCACGCGCCCGTAGATCTCGATCCAGGACGGCTCCGTCGACGGCATGACCTCGCGCACTGTTCTGCCGACGACATCCGCAACCGAAAGCCCGGTGATGCGCTCGAAGGCGGGATTGACGTCCAGGAAGCGGTAGTCCGTAGGCCTGCCGCCCTCGTCGACGATGATCTCGTGCAGGGCGAACCCCTCGGTCATGTTCTGGAAAAGGGCCATGTACCTCAGTTCCAGATTCCGCAGGGCCGTGACATCCATGACGGTGCCCAGCACCCTGGCCACGCGCCCGCCCTCCCGGACGGCCACAGCCCGGACGTGCACCAGCATCTTCCGCCCGTCGGCGGACGTGAACGGAAGTTCGAGGTCGAAAGGCTGCCCGCCGCGCCGGCAGGCCTCCAGGGAACGTTGGACGAGTTCCCGGCCTCCGGGGTCGAAGCAGGCCAGGCTGCGTCGCAGGTGCTCCTTCGAACCGGCAGGGAACTCGTCGGGCGACATGCCGTGGAGACGGTACATCTCCCTGGTCCAGGTCATGGTCTGGGTGTCCGCGTCCCAGGCCCATCCTCCGATCCTGCTCAGGCTCTGCGTCAGGTTGAGGAGGTCCTCGCTCTTCTGCAGGTTTTCCTGGGCCCGCTTGTACTCCAGGATGTCCCACAGCAGGTTGCCCAGCTCGTCCAGGGTCTGCACGTCGCCGTCGTGGTAGTCCTCGGGCTTGTTGGCCACGGCCAGGATGGCCACGATCCTGTTGCCACGCAGAATCGGCAGCAGGAGCTGGCGCACCAGCTCGGGATGCCCTGCGGGGACGCCCTTGCGGTGCGCCAGGGAGGCGTAGTCGTTGTGGATGACGGGCCTCCGCTCCCGCACGCAGTCGGCCCAGACCCCGGCGTGGTTCATATCGAAATGCAGGTCCTGGGTCACGGCCCGGAAACCCGTGGCCATGGTCCTGGAGGACCAGGCGTACATGGACAGTGTGCGCTGGTCCTCGTTCAGGAAATGCAGGAAGCCCAGCGTGCTTCCGGTCACGTCCTCGGCCTCGTCCAGGGCCTTGCGCAGCAGTTCCTTGAGGGGGTGGTTGATGGCGTACTCGCTCAGCCTCTGCCGCGCCACCAGCAGGCGTTCCCTGCGCACGCGCTCGGTCAGGTCCGTGGCAAAGGTCGACACGGCCGCGACGGACCCGTCGTGTCCCAGGACCGGGCTCAGGCTGTGCCGCATCCAGCGCCCCAGCCGCTCGTCCTCGAAGGTCAGAGGCTCCCCGGTACGCAGGACGCGTTCCAGGCGCTCCCGCCGCCGTGCGGCCACATCCGCTGGCACCACGTCGTAGATCGAACGGCCGACGCACTCGGCCACGGTCCTCCCCACACGGGCGGCGAAGGTCGCGTTGCAGGTGATGACGGTCCCGTCGGTTTCGAACAGGGCCGCGGACTCTTCGATGGAGTCGAGCAGCGCCGCCAGATTGGCCTCGGATCTCTTCAAGGCCTCGATGGAGCGCAGGTGTTCGGTCACGTCGATGTTCGCGCCGAGAATCCCCAGGATTTCCTCTCCCCTACGGATGGGCGCGACGATGCCGTGGAAGGCGCGCCTCTCGCCCGCGGGCACGAGGTACTCCACGTCGTGCTCGACGACGTGGCCCGCGTAGGACCTGGCGTTGGTGATCTTCCAGTTTTCGAGAATTTCCCCGGCGACCTCGGCCTGATCGGGCACCGTCGCCATGAGGTCGCCCCACAGGGCCACGGACGCTTCGCTCTGCATGACGATCCGCCCCTCGTTGTCCCGGGCCCAGAAATCGAAGGGGAGGTTGCGCAGCATGGCCCGCAGGAGCGCGTCCTTGCGGTCGAGGGTTTCGGCCACTTCCCTTTGGGAGGTAATGTCGAGGAAGGTGATGATGACCGCGGCGGCCGTCGGGGACCGCCCGTCGAACACGGGTTCGGTGTTGATGGACAGCCAGCGCTCCGTCCCTTCATCCCGTCGCAGCCGCATGATCTGGTTCCGCAGGGGCTTGCCATCCGCCAGGGTGACCCTGGAAGGGTGGTCGCCGACAGGCCAGGGACTTCCGTCGGGGCGCAGGATGGTCCAGACGCCCACCTGGCAGGAGGATGGGGCCAGTTCGTGTTCGGCGCTGCCGAAAATTTCCCTCACGATCCTGTTCCAGAAGCGGATGCTGCCGTCGGCATTCTGGATGATCACCCCGACAGGCGCGTTTTCAAGGAGAAAGGAGGCCGTGAGCCTCTCGTCATCCCCGGCACCCAAGCGGAGCCCGGAGCCGTTGTCGGCTTCGAGCTCCGCCACGCGCCGGCGCAGACGGGCGACCTCGTCCTGCAGTTCTTCCCGCGACATCGTCTCTTGAGCCATGCACACCCCACCCCTGGCCGGTTTTCACCATATCACTGCGATCCTTTACCCCGCCGGGCCCGATTTTCCAACATATTTGAACACGCAGGCCCGCCCGTTCCGTTTCCGTCCTTGATCACGGTCCCGGGCCGGCGTAAACAACAGGGGTAAAACACTTCCATGGAGCCTGACATGAAAACCGCTTTCGCTCTCCTCGCGTGCCTTGTACTGGCCGCACCTGCCCTGGCCGGCCCCTGGGTGGCCCTTGCACCAGTGACCCTCTCCGCCTCCGGCGCCGGCGCCTCCCTCCCGGTGGGAGAAAAGATGGGCAAGATCGACAACCTGCGCTTCCAGATAGACGGCGCCACCGTGCAGCTGAACGGCCTGGTCCTGGTGCCGGTCAAGGGCGACCCCATCCCCCTCAAAATCCCCGTGCAGCTCAAGTCCGGCGAGTCCTCGGGCCTGATCAACATTCCCGGACCGGCCGTGGCCATCGACAAGCTCACCCTCGACTATCGCATCACCGACGGCCGCCCCGCCGCCATCACGCTGCGCGTCAAGCAGGACTGATGCGGTCGGATCCGTCAATAATGGTTTACTTCCGTCCCGAGGCCCTTCAGAATGCACTCTTTTGAAGGATGCCCATGAAACATACCGTCATCGTCATCGGCGGAGGCCCCTCGGGACTCCTGGCCGCAGCCACGGCCGCTTCCAGAGGTTCCGGCGTGACCCTGCTCGAACGCATGGACCGCCCGGGCCGAAAACTCAGGATCTGCGGCAAGGGGCGCGGCAACATCGGCAACACGGCCCCCCTCGACGAATTCCTGACGCACTTCGGCCGGAACTTCCGTTTCCTGCGGCCGGCCCTGGCCCACTTCTTCACTCCCGACACCATCGAGCTGCTCGCCGGGCTCGGCGTCCAGGTCAAGGAGGAGCGCGGCGGACGCCTCTTTCCCGTAAGCGACAGCGCCCAGGATCTCGTGGACGCCTTCGTGCGCCACGCCCGCTCCAGCGGGGCGACCATCCGCACCGGATGCCGGGTCGGCGACATCAGACGCCTGGCCGACGGATTCGAAGTCCGCTTCGGCGCCCAGACTATTGGGGCGGACAGGGTCATCCTGTCCACCGGCGGAGCCTCCTACCCGGCCACCGGCTCCACCGGCGACGGCTACGACCTGGCCCGCAGCCTTGGCCACGGCATCACCGCCATCGCCCCCGCCCTCATCCCCCTGGTCACGACCGGGGACACCGCCGCACGCCTGCAGGGCCTGTCCCTGAAGAACGTCCGTGCGGAACTCCGGGTGGACGGCAAAAAGACGGCCGAGCAGATGGGCGAGATGCTCTTCACGCATTTCGGCCTGTCCGGCCCCATCATCCTGACCCTGAGCAAGGCCGCCGTGCAGTCCGTGGATCAGGGCAGAAAGACCGAGGTACTCATCGACCTCAAGCCGGCCCTTGACCCAGCCAAGCTCGACGCCCGCCTGCAGCGCGACCTGAAAGAGCACGGCAAGATGCACATGGAGAACCTGCTCAAGGGGCTCATGCCGCCTAAGCTCATCCCCGTCTGCCTCGACCAGACCGGCCTGGCTGCGGACAAGGCCGCCCACCAGGTCTCGGCCGAGGAACGCAAGCGGCTGCGTCTGTGGCTCAAGGAACTGCGCTTCACGGTCAGCGGATACCGCCCCCTGCGCGAGGCCATCGTCACGGCTGGCGGCGTGAGCCTCGCGGAAGTCAACCCCAAGACCATGGAGTCGCGGGTCTGTCCGGGCCTGTTCCTGGCGGGAGAGGTGCTGGACATGGACGCCGACACGGGCGGCTTCAACCTCCAGGCAGCTCTCTCCACGGGCTATCTGGCCGGACTGAGCGCCGCCACCGCGCCATGAGCTTGCAGGCCCCTTGGGGATGGGCTACGTAGCCCATGAGTACGTATTCCCCAAAGGAGCTGCACATGATGGATTTCAAGCTTCCAACCCCCGGCGAACCGGCCCCGTCCTTCTGCCTGAAGAGCACCTCCGGCTCCGACGTCCGCCTGGAAGACCACCGGGGCAAATGGGTGGTCCTCTACTTCTATCCCAAGGACAACACGCCGGGCTGCACGGTCGAGGCCCAGGAGTTCTCGGCCCTGAAGGATCGTTTCACAGCCCTGAACGCCGTGGTCCTGGGCATGAGCCCCGACTCGGTCAAATCCCACCAGAACTTCACGGGCAAGCACGAGCTGCAGGTCGACCTCCTGAGCGACCCGGACCATCAGGTCCTGGAGCACTTCGGGGCGTGGCGCCTGAAGAAGAACTACGGCAAGGAATACATGGGCGTGGCCCGCTCGACCTTTCTCATCGACCCGTCCGGCGTGGTCCGCCACGCCTGGCCAGAGGTCAAGGCCGCCGGACACGCCGCCGAAGTGCTGGCAAAGCTGCAGTCCCTGGCCTGAACCGAACGCCATGGCGCGCAACCCGAACGCCCTGCTGGCCGAGATGCGGGACCTCATGTCCGCCGTCGAGGCCAGCGCCGGCCTGGGCGATGCCCGGAGCCTGCGCACAAACCTCAAGGCCCTGGGGGCCTGGATCAGGGAACGGATCATCCACGCCCCGTCCCCGGCCAAACGCGTGGTCGAGGAGAACGAGGACCTGCGCCAGCGCCTCCGGGTCTCCAAGGGCGGCTTCGACGCCATGGTGGCCTCCTACAAGGCCCTGCTGGACACCTTCGAGACCTTCCGCGGAACCATCGACCTGGTCCAGCAGGTCAAACGCATGGAAGACCTCCCCGCGATCCTCGACTCCATCCGCACGCTGCGCAGCCTGCACACCCTGCACCTGATCCTCGACCGGGACATCTTCGAAGGGCGCATCCCGGACGGCATCGGGCACGCCCCGGCCCGGACCATCCGCGAGCGCATCAGACAGTTTTCGCCCACTCCCCATGCGCCGCGGCTCTTCCTTGGCGAGGTGGGACGCATCGAGAAGCCGGGATTCTTCCTGGGACTTGAAAGCGACCCGCCGCAAGGATCCTGCTTCATCTTCGCTCTCGGGCACAAATACCAGCAGGGCAAGACCATCGGCATCGTGTCGGCCTACGACCCCGACCCCGAACGCTACGCCCCGGACAAGGCCACGGATTTCCTCGGCCACTTCTGCGACATCCTGGCCTGCACCCTGATCACGGCCCTGGAGCACGCCCAGCTCGAAGAGCTGACCGTGCGCGACGCCTTGACCGGCGTGAACAACCGCGCCTACCTGGAGCGCCACGCCCCGCGCATCCTGGACTTCGCCGTGCGCAAGGGGCTCCCCGTGCACCTGCTCTTCATCGACCTGAACGGCTTCAAGGCCGTCAACGACACCTTGGGGCACGAGGCCGGCGACCTGGTCCTGGTGGGGGTGGCCCGGGCCATCAGGGGCATGGTGCGCAAATACGACATCTTCGTGCGCATGGGCGGCGACGAGTTCGTCATCCTGCTCCCGGGCACGGACGCGGCCATGGCCGCATGCTTCGTGCAGCGCCTGCGCGAAACCCTGGACGAGATCGATGTCGCGGCCCTGTGCGGCACGGACACGCGGCTTGGCATATCGGCCTCCGTGGGCGTCAGCCGCCACAGGCCGAACCAGAGCCTGGACGAACTGATTCGCGCTGCGGACCTCCGCATGTACGAGGAAAAAAACCTGCCCCGCGCGCACAACCACCAACCATGCCCCGATGGCGGCCATGCCGCCAGGCCGGCCGGCACGACGGAACCATGATCGAACTCGACATCCCCGGCTTCGGCCGACTGACGCTGCACCACCTCGTCCTGGACTACAACGGCACCCTGGCCTTGGACGGGCGTATCCAGCCCGGCGTCCTCTCGCGCCTGACCCAGCTCGGCGCACTCCTGAACACCCACATCCTCACAGCCGACACCTTCGGCACCGTGCGTTCGACCTTCGGGCCGAGCGACCACAACGTGCACATCCTCCAACCCGGCGACGAACGAAAGGCCAAGGCCGACTTCATCCGCGCCCTGGGCCCGCAGTCCTGCGTCTGCATGGGCAACGGCAACAACGACGCGGAAATGCTTCGCCACGCCGGCCTGTCCGTGGCGGTGCTCCAACCCGAAGGGGTGGCCATGGCCGCCCTGAACGCGGCGCACATCCTCGTCCCCGGCATCGAGGCCGGACTCGACCTGCTCCTGCACCCATCGCGGCTCAAGGCCACGTTGCGCTTCTGATCCGAGCCCCTGCGCGGAGCAGATCAATTTCCTATTCGTAATATTGATCATTACTCACTTCTTGCATATAAGCGTACTACAATAGCCGTAGTACCACACTGACAGGAGGGAGGTTCCTTGAACATACAAGCCATCAGATTCACGACCAAGCTCTTCACGGGCATCCTGGCAATCCTGGCCCTGTCCCTTGCCCTGGTCATCGCGGTGACGACGATCGATGTCCGCAAGGGGCTCTTCGAACTGGGCAAGAACTCCGTCGAAAGCACGGCCAGTTCGGTCTTCAACTCTCTCAATGCGCAGAACTCCCTGCTGCAGGAAAAACTCGCCGCGGACATGATCATCCTGGAAGGCGAACTGGAACGGTACGGAACCTTCGATCTCGATTCGAGCTACATGCTCGATCGGACCATCACCAACCAGGTGACCAAGGCCCAGGAACAGGTCAAGATACCGCGCCTGATGCTCGGCGGCACGGTCATGAACGGCAACACGGGCATCGTCGACAAAATCCAGCAGATGACGGGCGGCGTGGCGACCATTTTCCAGGTCGTCGACGGAAAGCTCCTGCGCGTATCCACCAACGTCCGCATCAACGAGACAGACCGCGCCGTGGACACCTTCATCCCCTCCGACAGCCCGGTCTACAAGGCCGTCATGAACGGCGAAACGTACGACGGCCGGGCCTTCGTGGTCGACGACTGGTACGTGACCAGCTACAAGCCCGTGCTCAACGCCGACGACAAGATCGTGGCCGTCCTCTTCGTGGGACGCAGGATTCTCACCCCGCAACTGCGGGACATGATCAACACGACCAAGGCGGCAGGCGTCGGCTATTTCTTCATATACAACTCCAAGGGCGATGTGCTCATCCACCCCACCCTCGAAGGACAAAACATCTTCGAAGTCCAAGGCATCGGCGATGCGTTCCGGAACCACAAGGATGGATTTCTCGAATACCAGTGGAACGGCGAACAGAAGATCACCTTCACCAAATTCTTCGAGCCCTGGGATTGGCATATCGCCGTGGGCCTGAACCACGTACAGATGGTCCAGGGCCTTGACCGAAAGATCATCATCAAGACCATCCTCGTCGGAGCGGGCGCGATGCTCTTCGGCGTCCTGGTCGCCATCGTGCTGGTGCGGGCCATCACCCGTCCGCTGAACCGCATCGCCGAGCAGAGCCTCAAGGTGGCCGAGGGCGACTACACCATCGCCTTCAACCATGCCGCCAAGGACGCCATCGGGCATCTGTCGGACGCCATGAACACCATGGTCGGCCGGACCAAGGAAATGCTCGGCGAGATCACCGCCGCGACCCAGGCCCTGGCGGCCGCGTCCACGGAACTGTCGAGCATCTCCACCCAGATGACCGACGGGTCGAACCGGACCGCGAGCATGGCCAACGCCGTGAGCAGGGCCACGGGCGAGGTCACGGAGAACATGACGTCCGTATCGGCGGCCATGGAGCAAGCCTCGGTCAACATGAACACCGTGGCGGCCGCGGCCGAGGAGATGTCCGCCACCATTCACGAGATCGCCCAGAACTCCGAGCGGGCCAAGAACACGACGGAAAGCGCCGTGACCAGGGCCCAGCAGGCTTCGGGACGGGTCAACGAACTCGGCGAGGCCGCACGGGAGATCAACACCGTGACCGCGACCATCACGGCCATCT
Organism: Desulfomicrobium escambiense DSM 10707; assembly: GCF_000428825.1. NCBI lineage: Bacteria > Pseudomonadati > Thermodesulfobacteriota > Desulfovibrionia > Desulfovibrionales > Desulfomicrobiaceae > Desulfomicrobium > Desulfomicrobium escambiense. The sequence continues at coordinate 207,293 of NZ_AUAR01000006.1, forward strand.
CCTCGCAGACCAACCTGCTGGCCCTGAACGCCACCATCGAGGCGGCCCGCGCCGGCGAGGCCGGACGCGGGTTCGCGGTGGTGGCCAACGAGATCAAGGAGCTGGCCCAGCAGACGGCCAGGGCCACGGACGACATCCGCGACCGCATCAGCGGCATCCAGTCCGTGACCAGCCAGACGGTCCACGACATCTCCGACATCTCCGGCGTCATCTCCGAGGTCAACGACATCGTCACCACCATCGCCGCGGCCGTGGAGGAGCAGTCCGTGACCACCCGCGACATCGCCGAGAATGTGGGCCAGGCGTCCACGGGCATCACAGAGATCAATTCCAACGTCGCCGCCAGCTCGGCCATGACGCGCAACGTGAGCAGGGACATCGAGCAGGTCCGGACCGCATCGGGCGAGATGACGGCCAGCAGCCAGACCGTGCAGTCCAGCGCGCGGGAACTCTCGGAACTGGCCGAGCGCCTGCGTGAACAGGTGTCCAGGTTCAGGATCTGAGCCGAATATCCCGGGAGCGGCGGCCGGCGGGCCGCCGCTCCCGGCTTTTCCCGTCCCGGACGCCCCGGCATGTTCTTCGAAATATTCCGCAAAAAAGTGTTTGACAAAGACCGAGGCTCTCCATAGAAGCGTCTTCTCGTGTCGGGATGTAGCGCAGCCTGGTAGCGCACTTGAATGGGGTTCAAGGGGCCGGAGGTTCAAATCCTCTCATCCCGACCAGACACAAGCCCACATAGCTCAGTTGGCAGAGCGCGTCCTTGGTAAGGACGAGGTCAGCAGTTCAATCCTGCTTGTGGGCTCCAGACATCAAAGCCGGTCATCACGACCGGCTTTTTTGTTTTGGGACTCCGGCCGATGCGAAGCCCCGAACCGCCGTCACGCTACGAATCTTTTTCACAAGCTTCTCTTTTGCCGCCTCGCCTGCTAGGTCTTCCCGGTCACGAAACTTTCTCAAATCGTGAGGTATTCATGAATATTGGACAATACACCTTCCAGGAATTCAAGGACAGGGCCGCCGCGTTCCACGGCTACCCGGCCCCGGGCCTGCTGATCGGCGGGTACATGGTCGAGATGGCCAAGGCCGCCCTGCCGGCGGGCATCCTCTTCGAGGCCGTGGTCGAGAGCAAGAAATGCCTGCCCGACGCAGTGCAGCTCCTGACCCTGTGCAGCACCGGCAACAACTGGATGAAAATCGTCAACCTCGGCCGCTACGCCGTGTCCCTCTATGACAAGTACACCGGCGAGGGGGTGCGCGTCAGCGTGGACCTGGACGCCCTTGAGAACTGGCCGAACATCAAGGGCTGGTTCCTGAAGCTCACGCCCAAGAAGGAGCAGGACACCGAGGCCCTTTTCCGCGAGATCGAGGACGCCGGGGACTCCATCCTGCGCCTGGAGAAGGTCACGGTCCAGCCGCGCCTGCTGGGGCATGCGCACATGACCCGCATCGAGGCCTGTCCGGTCTGCCACGAGGCCTACCCGGTCAGCGACGGGGCCATCTGCCGCGGCTGTCAGGGCGAGGCGCCCTACGTCGAATCCGGGGCGGCCGCAGCCGCCTGCGACAGCGCCCGCCCCACGCGCGTGCCCGTGGCCGAAGCCGTGGGCCGCAAGGCCTTGCACGACATGACCCGCATCGTGGCCGGCGAGAGCAAGGGTGCCGAGTTCACCGCCGGACAGACCATCACGGCCGGCGACGTCTGCCGCCTGCAGCAGATGGGCCGCAACACCGTCTACGTCCAGGACGAGAGCCTGCCGGACGGCGCCTGGGTCCACGAGAATGACGCGGCCCTGGCCTTCGCCAAGCGGATGTCCGGGGACGGCATCACCTACTCGGACACGCCGCGGGAAGGGAAGATCGACTTCCATGCGGCGTCGGCAGGCCTGCTGCAGGTGGATCTGGAAGCCCTGGAACGCTTCAACCTCGTGCCCCACGTCATGTGCGCCACGCGCCAGCAGTACGCGCTGGTCGAGGAAGGACGCCTCGTGGCCGGGACCCGGGCCATCCCCCTCTTCCTTTCGCGCGAAAACTTCAGCCGGGCCTTGGCCGCCCTGGGCGAAAGCCCGCTGCTGTCCATCCTGCCCCTGCGCCGGGCACGGATCGGCACCCTGGTCACGGGCACCGAGGTCTTCCAGGGCCTCATCGAGGACCGCTTCGCGCCCATCATCCGCGCCAAGGCCGAAGCCCTGGGCTCCACGGTCATCGGCGAGGAATTCGCCCCCGACGACCGCCAGGCCATCGCCGACGGCGTGAAGAAGCTCCTGGGCCTGGGCGCGGACCTCATCGTGACCACGGCCGGCCTGTCCGTGGACCCCGACGACGTGACCCGCGGCGGCCTGGAGGACGCGGGCCTGACCGACGCCTTGCACGGCGTCCCCCTGCTGCCCGGCGCCATGACCCTGGTGGGCCGCATCGGCCGGGCGCAGGTCCTGGGCGTGCCCGCCTGCGCCCTGTTCTTCAAGACCACGAGCCTGGACGTGCTCCTGCCGCGCCTGCTGGCCGACGCGCCCATCACGCGGCGCGACTTGGCGCGCCTGGCCGAAGGCGGCATCTGCCTGCAGTGCAACACGTGCACCTACCCCAAGTGCACCTTCGCCAAGTAGGCCCACCCCCTGAAACGCACGAATCCCCGCCGGCGCATGTCGGCGGGGATTCTTTTTTGCATCGGGACAAGCCTTGCCCCGGGCCGGATCATCGATTATCGACCCGGAATCAACACCCGGAGCGCTCATGATCAGCATCGACCAGATCGTCCTTTTCAGCCTGGCGTCCCTCGTCCTCATCTTCACGCCCGGCCCCGACATCATCTACGTCCTGACCCGCGGTGTGGCCCAGGGGCGCAGCGCCGCCCTGGCCGCGGCCCTGGGCTTCAGCCTGGGCAACATCGGCCACACCCTCCTGGCGGTCTGCGGCCTCTCGGCCATCCTGGCATCCTCGGCCGTGGCCTTCACCGCGGTGAAGATCGCGGGCGGGCTCTACCTCCTCTACATCGGCTGGAAGCTCTGGGCCGCCGACCCGTCCCTCGCCCTCGGCGGCGGGGGCGAACACAAGGCGGCCCGCGTCATCTTTCGCCAGTCCGTCATGGCCAACATGCTCAACCCCAAGGTGGCCATCTTCTTCCTGGCCTTCTTCCCGCAGTTCGTGCGCCCGGCGCAGGGGCACCCGGCGCTGCAGATGACGGTCCTGGGCCTGACCTTCGTCGTCCTGACCATGTTCGGCTTCGGCCTGGTGGCCCTGGGCGCCGGCGCCCTGAACACCCGCCTGACCGCCCGCCCGTCGCTCTCGGCCTGGCTGCACAAGGGCGCAGGGGCCATCCTCATGCTGCTCGGTCTGCGCCTGCTCTGGGCCGACCGCTAGCAGGCCGCCGTTTTGGGGCGGCCCGCGAATTTCGAATTTTCCAATACGCCAGCCTGACCACAAAAAAACGGGCCCGAGGGCCCGTTTCGCGGTGCGTCCAAAAACCTACATCCAGCGTTTCCTGGCCAGGACCAGCCACGCCAGGAGGCAGCCGCTCAGCGTCACCCCGGACACGATGGCAAAGGCGTAAGGGGAGTCCTGGAACGGGGTGACGATGTTCATCCCGTAGACGCCGCTGATGATGTTGGGGATCATCAAAATGATGGTGAACCCCGTCAGGAACTTCATGACCATGTTCATGTTGTTGGAGATGATCGAGGCGAAGGCGTCCATGGTCCCCGACAGGATGTCGCTGTGGATCTTGGACATTTCGATGGCCTGCCTGTTTTCGGTGATCGCGTCCTCGAGCAGATCGGTCTGGTCTTCCGTCAACTGGATGAGCCGCATCCGCAGGACCTTGTCCATGATGATGTCGTTGGCCTTGAGTGACGTCGTGAAGTAGACGAGGCTCTTTTCGATGCCCAGCAGTTCGATCAGCTCCTCGTTGCGCATGGACTGTTGCAGGCGATGTTCGATGACATCGGAACGACGGATGATGTCCTTGAGATAGCGCAGGTAGATGAGCGAGGTGCGCTGCATCAGGTGGATCAGGAAACGTATGCGGTCGGCCGTGTCGACGATGCGCGTGCGTCCGTTCAGGATGGCCGTGGCCAGATCCTGCTGGGAACGCGAGACGGTGACGACCGCCGTGGGCGTGATGATGACGCCGATGGGCATGGTCAGGAAGGGTATTCTCGAATCGGACACGTTCTCGACCGGCACGCGCAGGACGACGAGCATCACTCCGTCCTCGAACTCCAGGCGGGCGCGCTCATCGGCGTCCAGGGGGTCGGTCAGGTGGTCCAGGGATACGCCCAGGAGGACGGATATGCGCTGCAGTTCCTCCTGCGAGGGGTTGATCATGTTGATCCAGCAGTCGGCGTCCAGGTGCTCCTGGGGGACGAGACGTCCTTCAATGGTTTTGTTGATGATGATCATGGCGTGACTCCATGCCGTGGTTGAAAGTGCCTTCGTGCAGGCGCGACGGGAAAGCCCCGACGCGGTCAAAAGCCGGAAACCAAAGCAAGAGTCACGAGAACGGGTCCGCGGCGCGACCCGCGGCAGGCAAGGCCCGACCGGTCCGGGCAAAAAAATGCCGGAAGGCCAGGCGACGGGAAAGAAAGATTGAAAACATGCTCCACCTGCCGGAACGCCGAGGCTCCGTCAGGCGGCCTGATCAGGCTCGGGGACGGGGGGCTCGGCAGAAAAAATTGAAATGTCGGAAGCAGGGCCTAGGGCCGCAACTGTCGCCAGAATCCACTGTCTGTTCTCCTGTTCATTCGTCCGGGCGAAATGCCCGGATCTTCATACGTGAGACGCTCAGCCTTTACGCTTGCCAGGGCCAAAAAGCAATGCCAAAGGCGCCGCCGAACCCCCGGCAATCCTTTATCATTTTTTTATGCTTCGGCAGGCGAGAGACATGGACGCCCTACGAGAGCGCGCGGCCCTGACCCACCAGGAATTCGTCAATCATTTCCCTGTGAAGCTGAACCGACGCATGCTCCTGCTCTCGGTGGTCACGATCGTCTTTCTGCCCCGGGAGGGGGGGGCCGGACGGGACTCTTCGGCATCACCGTGGGTGGAATTCCAGGAGCGCAGAGCTCCATGGGGTTTACGCTTTCTGCTCGGGAACAGTGGCGGTGGGCATCGTTCTCGTCTTCAAGCTCGACCGCCGACGCTGAAAAAAAAAGAGACGATTGATCACTCCAAGCATGGATAGGAGCGCGGCGCCACCATGACGCGCACGCAACGGAACTGATCAATCGTCTCGTCAGGCATGTAGCATCACTGCGCCACGCTGCGCAAGTTCAGGGATGTGAATTTCGCGCCGGCCCTGCCGCATCGAAATAGCCGCTGACTGCGCTCATGCAGCGCACCGTACTGGATGGAAAGCCCATGCCGTGAAGCGTGCCGATCAGCTGTTCAATCACGTGCCTGGGCAGTGACGCGGCTGCCACATGCAGTTCATAACAGTCCGTGTCGCTGACGCGCAGGCGAAACGGTGCGTCAGCGAACCCGGCCTGATGCAGAATGCCCTCCACAACCCGCTCGCCCTCGGCCAGGCGCGCCAGCAGGCCCGGTTCGGGAGGCATCCCGTAGGGAAGTCTGGTCAGCAGGCAGGCCCGGGACTGCTGGTCGTTCCATTCCAGACCCGTCTGCCGGCCGAGCCGACGGATGTCGTCCTTGGTCAGGCCCGCCTCGGCCAGGGGGGACAGGACGCCGAGTTCCCGCAGGGCGCGCAGGCCGGGCCTGAACTGCGCCGCGTCCGAGGCGTTGGACCCGTCGCACAACGCCCCGCGGGCGCAATCCGCGATCCGACGGAACAGGAAAGACTTGCAGGCGTAGCAACGCTCCCTGTGGCCGGCCGCGACCTCGGGCAGGACCAGGGGGTCGAGGTCCAGGACGCGCGCCGAAAGTTCCTGACGCCGAGCCCAGCGCAGGGCGTAGGCGGTTTCGGCCGGCGCCACGTGGGGGCCCCGCACGTGGACTAGTTCCGGGACCGTGCCGGCCCGCAGGGCCGCGTGCGCCAGAAAACGGCTGTCCACGCCCCCGGAGAGGGCCACGGTCAGCTCGCCCAGGCCGCGCAGGCGCTCCAGGAGCACATCCCATCGCCGCGCGGCATCGTCCTGCGGCGCCAGCCCCGCGTTTGTGCACGCATCCGTCATGACCGTCTCCCCTTCCCTCCCGGAACGATAATCCGTACAAAACCCGCATGAACACAGCCCCTGTCATCCATGAAGTCGACGCCGGTGACTTCCGGGTCCGCGGCGTCCTCCTCCAGGGCTCCAGGCGCAGCCTCGTCTGGGACGCCCTGACCCATCCCGACGACATGGCCCCGTTCGCCAGGGCCTGCGCGGACGCGCCGCCCATCGTGGTCTACAGCCACGCGGACTGGGATCACATCCAGGGCACGAGCGCCTTCGCCTCCCCACTGATCATCGCCCAGCGGGCGGCCGTCAAGCGCTTTCAGACCGAGGCCCCGGCGGCCCTGTCCGAACTTCGGGGCGCGGACCCCGGAAAGTGGGACGCCGTACGGCTGCTGCCCCCGGACATCACCTTCGAGCGCAGCCTGGACCTCGACCTCGGCGGCGTCACCGTCTCCCTGCGGGCCCTTCCCGGCCACACGCCCGACGCCATCGTGGCCTTGGTGCCGGAATTGGACCTCCTGCTGGCCGGGGACACCGTCGAACTGCCCTGCCCCTGCGTGCCCCGCGGGTGCGACCTCGACGGCTGGATCGACGAGCTCGAACGCTGGCGCGCGGACACGCGGGTCCGTACCGTCATCCCCTCGCACGGCCCGTGCGGCGGCACGGAGGTCATCAAGCGGACCCTGGCCTACCTCGACGGCCTGCGCCGCAGCCGGCCCCTGCCGCTTTCGCCGGACGCCGCGCCCTTCTATGTCTCAACCCACCGGGACAACCTGCGCAATTGCAATCTGAGCCGTTGAATCGTATGCATCACGCGGACATGCAACCGCGAAAAAGGAGTGCCCGATGAAGGTCGTCTTTCACCTGGACCTGGACGAGGAAAAAATTCTGCGCATCGCCCTGACCAACATGGAAAACCTGCGCGCGGCCAAGCCCGAGGCCCGCATCAACCTCGTGGTCAACGGCCCGGCGGTGAAATTCTTCCGCGCCGACTTCGCGGAAGAGCACGTCAACCGCGTCAAGGGTCTGCTGGACAAAGGCGTGATGATCTTCGTCTGCCAGAACGCCCTGCGCGCCTTCGACATCCCCGAAGACGCCCTCTGCCCTGGCTGTTCCCCCATCCCGGCCGGCGTCGTCGCCCTGATCAAACTCCAGCAGCAGGGCTGCGCCTACATCAAGCCGTAAATTCCGCGAATTCACAGCGAGACCGTGGAAAGACATGGATTCCCGCCTGCGCGGGAATGACGAAGCGCACGTCCGCCATGCCTCCGCGTCATCCCCGTGACGTCGGAAACAACACTCTCTTTTTTTTTCAGCGCGACTAACTTTTCTGTTGACTTCCCCCCTCATAACCCCATAAAAAGTTCATCAAGACAAACTTTTTACGGAGTCAGCATGAATTTCGACCTTCTCGTCACCTTAGGCGTCATTGTCGTCGCAGGGGTATACCTGGCCTCCCGCTTCCGGAAGAAGAGCGGCGGGTGTTGCGGCTGTTCGGGCTGCTCCGGGGAGATCCAGCCCAGGCCCGACGGCTCGTGCCCATCCCGCAAGGACTGACCGCAGCCCCATGACAATCAGCCTCTCGTCGCAGAGGCCTTTTTTTTACGCACATAGTTAGTCATATCTAATTCAGGAGTTCCCGTGTTCCTCTCCATCCCTCTCAGACACATGCAGGAAAACCAGTCCGGCACCATCCTTTCCGTCAGCGCGACGGGCGAGCTGGGGCGGCGCATCCGCGACATGGGCCTCGTGCCCGGAACCGCCGTGACCATCGTCGGCCGCGCGCCTCTCAAGGACCCCGTAGCCCTGCGCCTGCGCGACTTCACCCTGACGCTTCGCAACAACGAGGCCGACCTGATCACCGTCCGCGTCGGCGAAAACGGAGAGACCCTGCAATGAACGCGACCATGGCCCTCATGGGCAACCCCAATTCCGGCAAGACGACCCTCTTCAACAACCTGACCGGCGCGCGGCAGCACGTAGGCAACTACCCCGGCATCACCGTGGAGAAGCGCGAAGGACGGCTGCGGATCGAGGACCTGGATATCACCGTGGTCGACCTGCCCGGCACCTACTCCCTGACGGCCTACACCCAGGACGAGCTGGTGGCCCGCAACTTCCTGGTGGACACCAACCCCGACGCAGTGGTCACGGTCCTCGACGCGACCAACCTGGAGCGCTCCCTCTATCTCGTGCTCCAGATCCTGGAGCTCGGCACGCCGACCATCATCGCCCTGAACATGATGGACGAGGTCCGCCGCAAGGGCGTGACCATCGACACGAAACGTCTGGCCGCCCTGCTGGGGACCCCCATCCTGGAGATGGTCGCCCGCACGGGCGAAGGCCGGGACAGCCTGCTCGCAGAGGCCCGCAAGGCCATGCGCGACAGGGCGCCGCACCCGGGCCTGCGCATCTCCTACGGCTACGACCTGGACGAAACCCTGGACCGCATGCAGGCCCTCATCGAATCCTCGAATTTCCTGGAAGGCCGCTACCCCGCCCGCTGGATCGGACTCAAGTACCTCGAGAACGACGCCGAGGTCATGGCCCAGGGCGCGGCGTCGCCCCAGGTGCACGACCGCCTGCGAAAAATGGCCGCCGGCCTGGCAGAGCACTGCCGCAAGACCCTCGACACTGACCCCGAGGCCATCATCGCCGACTACCGCTACGGCTTCATCGCCGCGCTGCTGAAAGACGGCGTGATCACGCGGCCCACGACCCAGGCCCGCTTCGACCTGACGGACAGGCTCGACAGCGTCCTGACCAACCGCCTGGCCGGCCCGGTGCTCATGTTCGCCATCATCTACGGCATGTTTCAGCTGACCTTCGCTCTGGGCGAGGTGCCCATGGGCTGGCTGGAGGCCTTCTTCGGCTGGCTCGGCGACACGGCCACGGCCATCCTGCCCGAAGGGCTCCTGGCCTCGCTGGTGGTCTCGGGCATCATCGACGGCGTGGGCGGGGTGCTCGGCTTCACGCCGCTGATCATGATCATGTTCTTCTTCCTGTCCTTCCTGGAGGACTCGGGCTACATGGCGCGCATGGCCTACATGCTCGACCGCGTGTTCCGTATCTTCGGGCTGCACGGCTGCTCGGTCATGCCCTTCATCATCTCCGGCGGCATCCCCGGCGGCTGCGCCGTGCCCGGCGTCATGGCGGCGCGCACCCTCAGAAGCCCTAAGGAAAAGATCGCCACGGTCCTGACGGCCCCGTTCCTGAGCTGTGGCGCAAAGGTTCCGGTCTTCCTGCTTCTGGCCGCGGCCTTCTTCCCGAACTCCGGCGCCAGCGCTCTGTTCTGGATCACCCTGGGCGGCTGGGTCATGGCCCTGCTCACGGCCCGCCTTCTGCGCTCGACCATCATCAAGGGCGAAGCCACCCCCTTCGTCATGGAGCTGCCGCCCTACCGCATGCCCACCCTCAAGGGTCTGTGCCTGCACACCTGGGAACGTGTCTGGCAGTACGTCAAGAAGGCCGGCACGGTCATCCTGGCCATCTCCGTCCTCCTCTGGGCGGCCATGACCTTCCCGGGCCTGTCTGAAGAGAAGATCGCTGAATTCGACGCCCAGCGTGCCCAGATCGAGGCCTCGGCCTGGAATTCCGACGAAGCCAGGGACGAAGCGCTGACCCTGGTGGACAACGCCCAGGCCCAGCAGGAGCTGCGCGCTTCCGTCGCAGGCCGGATCGGCACGGCCCTGGAGCCCGTCTCCAGCCTGGCGGGCTTCGACTGGCGGACCAACATCGCCCTGGTCGGCGGCTTCGCGGCCAAGGAAGTCATCGTCTCGACCCTGGGCACGGCCTACTCCCTGGGCGAGGTGGACCCGGAGGCAAGCGAGGGCCTCTCGGAGCAGCTGCGAACCGACCCGGCCTGGAACGTCTGGACGGCCGCGAGCCTCATCGCCTTCGTGCTTCTCTACGCGCCCTGCTTCGTGACCGTGGCCGTCATCGGCCGGGAGCTGGGCTGGAAATGGGCGGCCTTCTCCGTGACCTTCAACACGGTTCTGGCCTTCGGCGTGTCCACGGGCATCTACCAGATCGGCTCGGCCCTCTAACCGCACATCAAGGAGACACCATGACCCCGCTCTTTCCCACCTGCCCCGGGTGCAGCCATCCGGCCATCAAGGCCGCCAAACAATGCAAGACGGCCATGGCCATGGCCAACGACGGCAGGACCGGCGAGGCCGAAACTCTGCTCAAGACCGCCATGGGCGGCCTGCGCCGGGCCGGCATGCCCATGATGAAGGCCAAGATCCTGAACAGCCTGGCTCTGGTCTACGCCCAGCAGGGCAGGCACCCCCAGGCCAGACGTTGCCTGTCCTCGTCCCTGCGCATCGTCGCCGGCCACATCGGCACCGACAACTGGCTCTACGCCCGCATTGCCACCAACAGGGACAGCCTGGCCGCGTAACAACGTCTCACCATCCTCCCTCCGCACGGGGCGGCAGGCGCACAGGCCTGCCGCCCCTTCCTTTTTGTTGACCGCCCATGTATTCGAACGTATTCACAAAGAATACACGGGAGCACATATGCAGAAAACGACAACCGTACGATTCGAACAGGAAACCCTTGCCCGGCTCGATCAAATTGCCGCATCCTTAGGACGCCCCAGGTCCTGGGTTATCAACGACGCAGTTACCAAGTACCTGGAATATGAAGTCTGGTTTCTGGAAGAAGTGCAAAGAGGCCTTGACGCCGCCGAGCACGGCGATCTCGTTACCCACGACGAGGTCAAGGACAGCATTCGAGGACTAGGCATCAATGTCGATTAAGTGGACTGTTCCGGCGCAGAAAGACATTCTTGAGGCCGTGGAATACGTCCTGAAGGACGGTCCCCTCAAAGCCGAGCAGAGAAGTGGCTCAGTTCGTTTGAACACGTTTGCCCGTTTCTTAAGTGGAATCTCCGCTCTTCTTACACTGCCATTCTCACTGGCGACATTCGTTCGGCGTAAGTCTCGTCAGGCGTTTTCTTGCCCAACCGTGAATGCGGCCGCTTTTGATTGTACCAATCCATGTATTCCATGATCGACTTCCGGGCATCGCTCACCGTGTCGTAGGCGTGCAGATATGCCCGTTCGTACTTCACCGACTTCCAAAGGCGCTCAACGAAAACGTTGTCACGCCAGGCTCCTCGGCCATCCATACTCAGCTTGCAGCCCATGTCCTTGACAGCCGTTACAAACTCGATCGCCGTAAACTGACTGCCTTGATCCGTGTTCACGATTTCCGGAGCGCCATAGCGGCGAAAGGCTTCCTGAAGCACATCGACCGCATGGCAAGCCTCCAGGGTGATCGCTATCTTTGACGCCAAGACCTTTCGGCTGACCCAATCCACGACCGAGGTCAGATACACGAAACCCTTGGCCATCGGGATGTAGGTCGTATCCAGAGCCCACACCTGATTGCTTCTTTCAATGAGCAACCCTCGTAGCAAATAGGGATATATCTTGTGCCCAGGATGCTTCTTGCTGGTGCCGGGCTTCCGGTACAGCGCAGCAATCCCCATGCGTGCCATCAACGAGCCGACATGCTTACGCCCAACAGCGGCGCCTGAGCGATTAAGTTGATCCCGAAGCATCCGGGCACCCATAAACGGATGCTCAAGATGCAGCTCGTCAATGCGGCGCATAAGCGCCAAGTCGGCGGCGCTCACCGGCCGAGGCTGATAATACACGGTACCGCGACTTATCCCGACCAGTTCGGCCTGCCGCTTGATTGAAACCTCGTGCTCGCGGTCGATCATCGCTTTGCGCTCAGCAATCCCACCTTGCTGAGTGCGCTTTCTAAAAAATCGTTCTCCAGTGTCAGTTGACCGATCTTGGCATGCAGGATCTTCAAGTCTACCGCCGGTTCACTCTCAGCCGATTTGCCGAAGACGGCGGCGGCCCGCTCGCTGAGTTGCCGCTTCCATTCGGTAATCTGATTCGGATGCACCTCAAAACGTTGCGCCAACTCGGCAAGTGTCTTGTCCCCGGCCATCGCCGCTAACGCTACCTTGGCCTTGAATTCTGCTGAGTGCTTCCGTCTCGTTCGCTTGGTCATTCTCTGCTCCCTGATCAATTCCGTTTGAAGGTGTCCGGGCTAGCAAAGTTTCCACCTAAAGGCTTGTGCAAATTTCCGGGGCCACTTCT